>JAJYGE010000357.1 GCA_021785155.1 Planctomycetota bacterium | reverse complement strand
GCCATGCGCCCCAATTCGATCCCATCCGGATTGATCCGATAAAACACAAGATAATCGCCCGCCGAAAAACGACACATCCACCGATTACCTCAACGCGGGCCGCCGACGCGCTGCACGCGGGATATGAGTTCCTGAGCGGTCTTGTCATCCGCCGCTTCGGCAATCACCCGGGCAATGGGTTCCGTGTTACTCGGGCGCACATGCACCCAGCCCTCTGGCCAGTCGATGCGAACGCCGTCCTGCAAATCCAGCTTTTGATCGGCGAATTCCGCTTTTACCTTTTCCACCAGCTCTTCAGCGTGCGATCGCGTGGCGGAGAATTTGGTTTTTATCATCGCATATTTCGGTATGGCGCTGACAATCTGGGAGATCGACTTTCCGGTGCGGGTCATAAGTTCCAAAATCAGCGTCATCCCGATCAGCGAATCACGCACCGGCCCGATGCGCGGATCAATCACGCCACCGTTGCCCTCCCCCCCGATAACCGCCTGATGCTCCATCATCGCCGCCGCCACATTGGCTTCCCCTACGGGCGTGCGGATGACGCTGGACTTGAATTTCGCGGCTATATCATCAACCATCCGGCTCGTGGATAAATTGCAGACAATCACCCCCGGCTTGACCATAACGCGGCTCAGGGCCGCCAGAGCCAGTGTGTATTCTTCGCCGATGTACGTACCGCGTTCATCCACCACCGCAAGACGATCCGCATCCGGGTCCTGGGCAAAACCCACCGCCGCCCGATGCCGGGTTACCTGATTGCACAGATCGGTGAGGTTTTCGCGCGTAGGTTCCGGTGGATGGGCAAAGCGGCCCGTCGCCTGGTTGTTCACATGCGCCAATTCCACGCCAAGCTTGCCCAGCAACATCGGTGATGGGACACAACCCGCACCATTAACGCTGTCGAGCACCACGCGATACCGATGCGTGCTGATCGCCTTGGTATCCACCAGTTGCAAAACCGCCTGTACATGATTGGCATGTACTCGGCTGTCCGTACTCAGTAAGCCGATGCGCTCAATGGGTTCCAGATTCCATGACCGAGATTCATAGATTTTCCGTAATTGATAAATAATCTCGCCAGAAAAAGCGATGCCGTCATGGGAAATAAATTTAATACCGTTGTATTCCGACGGATTATGCGATGCTGTTATTACCACGGCCGCGTCGGTTTTTAAAAAGCGCCCCATCAGAGCCACGCTCGGCGTTGTGGCTATTGCCAGATCCACAACTTGTACACCAACCGACATCAAGCCCGCGGAAAAGGCGGATTGAATCATGGTACCTGAAATACGCGAATCGCGACCAATGGCCACTTTCACCGGCGCAACGGACTGATCATCTAAAGCCGTCTGTTTCAGCAGTTCACCAAAAGCCTGACCAAATTCTGTCGCCACGGATGGCGTTAATGAATCCCCAATAATTCCCCGCACCCCCGAAACGCTGACAATTAATTCACTCATCGCTGTACCTTTACTCGTTACGCCAATCGCCTGTCACATGGCAGGATATACGCCCGGTTATTCTTTGCAAGCCCCGCGGCGATCGACCATCAAATTCCAGCCGCAATGGACAAACGCGCCGTGCGTCAATTTTTCAGGCGGCCCCGATGACTTGAACCCAACGGGGAGTGTGACCGATTTTCAGGGCCGCCAAACAGTTCCCCTGTGACATGGCCGCGAGGGCATGTAAATACTGTCTCCGCGGCCGCATTTATGCCCCCGCTTTTCCACTCTTAAGACCGCCTCGCATAAAATCTCACACACTTAGGCCATCGCGGGGCACCTCCGTAAAAGCGCCTCCGCCGAGATGCTTTTCGGAGCAGATCAACGTAGAATCATTTTTTTGTCATAAGGGCATACAGCAATGGGATTCAAAGACAAACTGGAACGCAAGCTTTCCCGCTTCGCTATTCCGCATCTTACCGTATGGATCATTCTCGGGCAGGTGCTGTTTTTTATATTGCACTTCTCACATCACAATATCATTGACCGCATGTACCTTGAACCTTCACTTGTCTGGGCCGGCCAATGGTGGCGGGTGTTTTCGTTTGTGCTCATTCCACCATCCTACAGTCCGATCTGGCTTTTTTTTGATATTTATTTCTTTTTCCTTATCGGCAACGCACTTGAAAACACCTGGGGAGAACTGCATTACAATCTTTTTCTGTTCATTGGCTGGATCGCCACCGTTACCGCGGCATTTCTTGTTCCGGGCGGTGCGGTGGCAAGCCTTTACCTGTTTGGATCGGTATTTCTGGCATTTGCGTTTTTATACCCCGATTTTGTCATTTATGTGGCGTTCGTACTGCCCGTGCGGGTGAAATATCTTGGTTGGATTATGTGGGCATTTTATGGTTGGATGTTCCTTAGCGGCGGCTGGTCACAACGGGTGATTGTCGTTGCCGCAGTACTGAATTTTCTCATATTTTTCCGCCGCGATATTATCAATCGCGTCCGCTATGGCCACCGTAAAATGGTACAGAAAGCGGCGAAGACCATCATGGATGAGCCGTTCCACCGTTGCACGACATGCGGCATCACCGATCGTACGAATCCGGAAATGGAATTCCGTTATTGCAACCGCTGCGCCGGTACGCCGTGCTACTGCATGGATCATATTAATGCGCATGAACATCGGTCCGCCAAATAGTTGATACGGTCCGGCAATGACACCAGCGAGTCAACTATAGTTTGGCGGCTGCAATCTGAGCCTGACGTTTCAGGCGCTTGCGCTTATTGAGAATATTGGCAAGCTGATCAATAAGCACCGCGAGAAGAATCACGGCACCGGTGATGAAATAGGTCCAATTGGAACTCAAGCGAAACACTTCCCGATGTCCCGCCGAATGATACACCCATTTAAACAGAATAATGCCGTTCTGAATCACTTCCATCATGATCGATCCGATGATGGCTCCAAGCACGCTGCCTTCACCGCCCCGCAGTGAAACGCCACCGATGACCGCTGCTGCAATCGCGTTAAGTTCGTAGCCGTTGCCCACGTTATATGTCATCTGCCCGATATAGGATGCGTAACATATGCCGGCCACGCCGGCCAAACCCGCCGAAATGACATACGTCAGCGTTTCCACCCGATCCACCGGAATACCTGAATATTGCGCTGCGTCCCGGTTGCCGCCAATGGCAAATACATATCGGCCAAACACGGTTCCGTGCAGCAGGTACGATGCCAGAATAATCACCCCGATAAACATCAGCACCGGATAGGCTAAAACGGCGTGATAACCATAATGAAAAAGACCTTCGGTGGAAAGATTAATCAGCGGTGATGTGCCCAGGCCTAATGTGCCGCCGTGGGTAATAATTTGTGCTGTTCCGCGCACCAGCAACATACCCGCAAGCGTAACAATAAATGGCTGCAGTTTTAACCGCGATATCAGCAATCCCTGGATTAATCCGATCAGTAATGCCACGCCCAACGCAATGCTGATCCCGACCCAAAGCGGATGATTCAGACAGTGTACGGACGGGGATGAAATTTTGGCAATCAGCACGCCGGTCAGCCCGATGATCGCACCGACCGACAAATCAATACCACCGGTGATAATGACAAAACTGCTGCCGATGGCAAATATGCCCAGCATTGCCGCCTGACGCGAAACATTGAGAATGTTGGCGGCTTTTCCGAAGTCATGATTGCTCCAGAATAAAAAGCCGCACATCACAACAACGGCACAAAAAATACCTAACTCACGTCTCATCAGACTCCAATGCTTTTATCAATTTTCCCCGCGCCGGTCATCAGCGCCGCAATGCGCTCCTGCGTAGCTTGATCACGCGGCAAAACACCTTCCATTCGTCTCTCCCGCATGACGACAATCCGATCGCTCATGCCCAGCACCTCTTCCATTTCCGAACTGACCATCAAAATGGTAATGCCCTGCTGGGCCAATTCCATCATTTCCCGATAAATTTCCGCCTTGGCCCCGACGTCCACCCCGCGTGTGGGTTCATCAAGAATCAATATTTTCGGTCGCATGGCCAGCCATTTACCCAGAACCACTTTCTGCTGATTTCCGCCCGACAGACTCCCCACGCGGTGTTTCACACCCGGAGCCTTTATCCGCAGAGATTCCAATTGTTTTTTAGCCACCACCAGTTCATGCCCGCGTTGCAGCCATATTCGCGGTTTGTAATTATGGATATCCGGCATGGAAATATTCTGGGCAATGCTCATCGGCAGCACCAGGCCATGATGCTTACGATCTTCCGGCGCCAGATAAATGCCACGACTGATGGCGTCACGTGGCCGGCGTGGCGCAAAAGCTTGTCCATCTACCGTCAGGGTTCCGCCCAGCGACGGGGTTGTACCGAAAATCGCCTGCATTAATTCCGTGCGACCGGAACCCACCAGCCCGGCAAAACCGACAATCTCACCTTTCCCGGCTTCAAAGCTCACCGCACAGGGAGCGCCGGGAACAATGAGATTGTTGACCTGCAAAATGGGAGGATAATTTGCCTTGGGCCGCAGCGGCGGATACCAGTTGGTCAATTCTCTTCCCACCATCATGGAAACAATCTTATTTTGGGTAATTTGATCATGCTCCAGTTCCCCCACCCGCTTGCCGTCGCGCAACACAATCACACGGTCTGCCAGGCGTTTGACTTCCTCCATCCGATGTGAAATATAAATAATGGCAATACCGTCGCGTTTCAGATCGCCGATGATTTTGAAAAGCTGCTCGGATTCCGTAAGCGTTAAGGAGCTTGTCGGTTCATCAAGAATCAGAATTCTGGCTTTGTGGGAAAGGGCTTTGGCGATTTCAACCATTTGCATCTGGCCGGGCGTCAGCGCGCTTACCAACATAGCCGGTGAACAGGACAGCCCTACCCGACGCAACAGCGCTACCGATGCGGATCGCATGGCCCGCCGATTCAAAAGGCCCCAGTGGCTTTTTTCGCTGCCCAGAAAAATGTTTCCGGCCACGTCCAGATTGGACGCCATCATCAATTCCTGATGTACCAGCACAATGCCATTCCGCCGCGAATCGGAAACACTCCGGAACTCCACCGCTTTGCCATCAATAAGCAGCTCGCCCTCATCCGGTGGCTGAGCACCGCCGAGAATTTTCATCAGCGTACTTTTACCCGCGCCGTTTTCGCCCATCAGGGCCAGAACTTCACCGCTGCGCAGTTCCAAGTCCACATTTTCCAGCGCCGTAACGCCCGGAAATCGTTTTGTAACACCCCGCATTCGCAGGATATAGTCTTCGGCCATGCGGTGATCCTGTGTGATCAGACGACAGTACTGATTATTTACTGGCCATCATCTTCGCGAGTTTCTTCTGATAGGCAGCCAAATTCTTGGCATCCACAATTTGCACGCCCGTGTCCACATTGGCCGGTGTCGGCACAGCTTTCATGCCGTCGGCACAAATGTTGCGCAGGTACTTGCATGAAAGATATCCTTCCATGAACGGGTTTTGAACCACCGTGGCGTTAATCAATCCGGTTGTAATATCCTGAAGCGTATCGGGATCCTGGTCAAAGGCGATGACTTTGATCTTGCCCTTATCACCGGCGGCCTTGACGGCCGAAGCGGCCAAAGCACCATTATAAGAATACAGACCGCACATCAGACTCAAGTGCGGAAAGGCGCTGATGACGTTTTCCGCATTGGACCTGGCGCGGGCATAATCCTGGTTGTCCTCTTTTTTGGCAACAATGGTAATGTTGTGACCTTTGATCACATGCTCAATACCATCCAATCGCCGATACGCATTACGGGCGGCGAGGTTGCCCACGAAAATGGCCACCTGTCCACCCCTTGGCAGCAGCTTGACGATTTCTTTGCCCATTAACAGGCCGGCATTGTAGTTCATGGTACCAATGTACATGAGCCGATTGGATTTTGGCGCATCGGAATCAACGCAGATTAAATTTAAAGATCGCGCTGCGGAATCCAGCGTGCGAATCTGGTCATTGGGAGCAATGACACTGATCGCAATGCCGTTGTAACCTTCGGTTACAAGGTCTTCAATAATCTGATTCTGCTCAGCGACAGTCCCCTTGGCCGGCTCCCGAAACGTTACCTGAATGCCGGTTTTCTTTTCGAATGCCCGCACGCCGGCATGGGCGAAATTCCAATAATTGGCCACATTATTGCTGACAAATGCCAGCTTAATGTGCGTACCCTTGGGATATACATGCACCGGCTTGGCCGGGGCCGCTGTGGCCGCGGGCGTGCTGGTTGGAGTGGTGGATTGACTGCTGCTCGACCCACCCTTGCCACAACCCGATAGGCCGAAGGTCAATCCCAGTGCCGCCACCATCAATGTTAATTTTGGAAACCGCCGCATAGGTAATCCTCCTGAATGTAAAAACCCTTCCGGGATATTGATTCGGAACCCAACATTCCGCACATTTACATTTTTTCCGTCTTAGGTTGCGTCCATGAAATACTTGAAATCCAGACAGCGCATAAACTTCACTCTTCCCCGCCTGAAGCCGCCAACATTCAGCCTGACACTGCTTGAAGGCATTATCGAGTTTTGAATCGTAATTTGCTGCCGCCCTTGTGTCAACGCGGTAGATGCGTGAAAGTTAGGACAAATTGAAACATTTGACCACGCAAATTGAATACGGTACTCTCTTACTTGCTAAAAGATGGATCCGAAGATTTGAGGTCTTTATTTCAAATCTTCGGATACCGGGAGGCGTGGCAGAGCGGTTTAACGCGCCGGTTTTGAAAACCGGTGTGGGCGCAAGTCCACCGGGGGTTCGAATCCCTCCGCCTCCGTTCGCCCAGGGGCGAACCGGGCGGGAGAGCAACCGATCAGGCAACCAATTGAGTGCATACGCATGCAACTCCAATATTGCCCGCGCCAAAAACGCCGACCGCTCCGGCGGTCTACTTGATGCTCCCGCCACGGCCTTTTACGATGGTCCCGTCAGCTTTAAGCCTATAACGCCAAGAACAATCAGAATAATAAAGCCCAGCCGCAACGCGGTGGCAGGTTCTTTAAATATCAGAATACCCAGTAAGGCCGTACCTACCGCTCCGATTCCAACCCACACCGCATACGCCGTCCCCACCGGAATAGTCTTGACGGCTATGGACAATAACGCCATGCTGACAATCATCCCAATGAGTGTCACCGTGGCGGGCACAAGTTCGGTCAGCCCGTTGGAATATTTCAATCCGATTGCCCAGATTACTTCAAACAAGCCCGCGACAATCAGAACAAGCCATGCGATCATCGGAAATCCTCCGGATTTTTCCATAAGCAACGTCATGCGACCCGAAAACATGCGCCGACAATACCCTGCAAGCCGCACCCGACTTCACGATCATAATAGCCAGGCGATCAGACAACAACCGTTAACCCTCCGCCAACGTGTCACGTGTCTCGCGGATCAAGGATTGCCCAAGTATCGCCCCACCGGCCTTCAGCCATTTCCGGAATTGTTTCGCCTGCCGCGGAAAAGCCATCGGTATGCCAGGCCAAGCTGTCACCTCTAAATCTGTAGCGCGTGCAGGCGGGAAAAGGCGGATTCCGGCTGTGCCAGAAGATCGGCATACGCACCGACTTCCGCCAGATGGCCATGATCCATAACCACCACCCGATCCGCATCACGGATCGTTGAAAGGCGATGCGCCACAATAAACGTGGTGCGGCCCTTAATGAGTCGTGAAATGGCCTGCTGAACCAGATGCTCAGCGGCCAAATCCAGGGCACTCGTCGCCTCATCGAGAATAATAATATGCGGGTCACGCAACATCGCCCGCGCAATGGCGATTCGTTGCCGCTGGCCGCCGGAAAGCTTGCCGCCGCGATTGCCCAACGGCGTATCAATCCCCTTCGGCAATTCCCGGATAAACTCCGCGCAGTTGGCCATTTCCAAAACCGAATGCAACTGCTCTTCACTGACATGTTCCAGTCCGTAGGCAATGTTTTCCCGTACCGTTCCGCTGAAAAGCACCACCTGCTGCGGCACCACCGCCAGAAAACGGCGCAGCGTCTGGAGGTTAATGGACTCCATATCAACGCCATCAACCAGAATCCTTCCCGCCGTGGGTCGACGAAATCCAATAATCAGATTCATCAGTGTGGACTTACCTGATCCGGATTGGCCCACCACCGCAATGGTTTGCCCCCCGGGAACATCAACTGAAAAGTTTTCCACCGCCAGTCTGTCCGTACCGGGATATTGATAACAGACTGATTGAAATTCAATATGTCCTCGCACCGAAGAGACGATTAATTTACCATCATTGCGCTCAATATCCGGCGATTCCAGCACCTCGCCGATCGATCGGATGGATTCAATGCCGATGGCCAACTGGGGAATTGTCGCTACCATAGACTGCACCGATCCGACCACCATGGAAAAAAATCCCTGATACATCACCACATCGCCTACGGTGATCCACCCGCGATAGCATTGCCAGACATTGAACACCAGACACAGCATCTGAAAAAATTGAAATGTCGCCCATCCGGATGATCCAAAGAGATTGCTGGTAGTATCAAGCTCCTGCCCGACTCTCCGGATACGCAAAAGTCGCCGGTTAACCCGGTTTACCTCGGATTGCTCAACCGCATGCGCGCGCGCCACGGGTATCATCTCAATCATTTCCGAAACTTCGCCGGACATTTTTTCCAACTCCACGCGAAAGGCCTCGTTGCGTTGACGCATCACGCCGCCGAATAATCGCGTTAATCCCACCGCCGCCGGAACCGTGATAAGAAAAAACAGCAGTGTGATGGGACTTCTCGCCAGCGTGACAACAAATGCGGCCACCAGAATCAGGACTCCGGAAAGCAATGTATCAATGAGCAGACTGGATAATTGCTGTACCGCTTCCACATCGCGCAGCACTTTGCTTTGCAGCCGCCCGGCAAGCATGTTGTCGTGAAAACTCATCGAAAGTTGCTGCAACCGCACCACCAGCGCTGACCGCAGCACCAGTTGCACCTGCCGGACTACCGACGAAAGCAACTTGGCATACAGCGTGTGCATGGGAATATTCTGCGCGATCAACACAAACATAATCGCCGCATTAATAATCATAAAGTGTATCAGCGGCCCGGGGGGGTAAACATGGCCACCATGGCGGTCGGAATCGATGCGCGTAATGGCTGTGATAATGTTACCCGTGACAATCGGTAGCGCCCAAACCGGAGATTGCTTAATGGCAAAGACAACGACGGCCAGAATCATCCGTGGACGATAATTCTGAAACAGGCTCCAGAGGGTACCCATGGGCGTTTTGTTGCGGTAGGCCGAGTCAAGCGCCGCATGAATCTGCTCTTCAGTCGATCTGGTACTGCTACGTGCATTCACAAACCTGCGCCGCCCTGTTCTGCATCCTTGCCGGTTCCACCAGAGCCGGTAACCCGCAACGGACCGCCGCTACGCCGCTATCGCTCCGTATCTATACAGCAACGATTATCCCATGGCCAAGAGGTTTTGTCAGGGCATAAGTAAAAACTCTCGTGCAATGACAGCATCGCCTGCAGCATCTGAACACTATCCGGAGTTGTTAGA
>JAJYGE010000130.1 GCA_021785155.1 Planctomycetota bacterium | reverse complement strand
TCTGGAAGCCGATTTGCTGCAGGTAGTCGAAAGTGGAATTGTAGAAGTTGGGGTTGCGGGTGGGGTCGGTCTGCTCGCCGGGTGGCGTTTCAGGATTTATTGGACGGGAGACGCAATCTAACGCAGATATTTCCGGCACTCTCCAATCAATCGCCATGGAAACATTGAGGCACGCCCACGGAATCCGGGGCCGTGGCGATAAGCCACGGTCGGCACGCGGCAAGATCGATTGAATACGTGATTTCGACCACGCCAGCGGGCGGGCCATCTGGCTGAAAACTTGATCTGATCAAGCGAGGGAAGCCGGCACCAACGCGGTAAAGGCGTTCTGCGACGATGCGAAGGGGACGGGCGGCCGCCTCGCTATCCGAAGGCGTATATCCGCGGGCGGCCAATTTCTCGTTTAGGGAAGTGAGTCCAGCGAAATCGCCCGCCAGGTCAGCCGCAAGCCGCTCCACAATTGCATGGAGTGTATTGTTTGCGATAGCGTCATCGCAGACTTGGAGGCTAAAGAAGTAGAGTTGGCCTCGCTCGGGATCGGCGAGTTGGTCCAAGCTAGCTATCTTGTGTGTGGGATCGCCCGATACCTGGTTCGCCGTGGTCTTGACCTCGACAGAGGCCGCCGCCCACTGGAAATCGTGCCGTGAAGCCTCGGTTGCTTGCCACCATTGGATTATCGCCGAGCGTATCCTGCCGAGCCATCTTCTCATGAACCAGAGTTCGCCGAACAATCCCAGCGCGTCCTCGCGGCTTAGTCCGGACCGCTTGGCATCCCAGAATGCGTGCCACCGGGCTAGCGCGTTGAGGATGGAATCGCGTGGTGGCCCAACGGATGTCATTAATGACCGGATCAAGTCGTGGACGACGGCACTGAACGTGGGATTTTGGCTTGAGTCGGTGCACGCAAGATCGACATAAAGAGATTCGGGGTTCGCCCCCACTTGGAAGCGTGCTGTTGTAACCACCAAGCTCCTTGTCTCCCACTGATCAACCGGGGCCGTGCATTCCGGGACTTGGATGAGCAGATGCCGATGGCCACGGCCGTCAACGGCCAGGTACGCCGGCTGGCCTTTTGAAAGGCCCGACACCCGCCTGCCACTGATGCCATCAGCGGCGATTGGTGGGGACAAGGCCAGCCAAATGGATTCCAATTCATCGGGCGTCATTACTCACCTCGAGTCACGCTGCCGACAGAGCCCACAACGTATTCGACGGTGGCGGCGCTGTCGCTGGCGGGGAAAACGATGGCTATGCCCAAGACGGTGCACCCGTCACGCTCGGGGTCGATGAACAACGGTAGGCGAATACTTTCATCATTCCGGGGGCGGGAGTTTGGGCTTATTGGATAAAGCAGAAGAAGTCCCTGGCGTGGACTGCGTTGGCGCCGCAGGGCCAGTGGAAAGTCGCCCGATTCCTCCGCCTGCTTCCTCGCCACGGTCAATTGCTGTTTAGTCAACCCGATTTCTTCGTCTCCGGATTCCATCTCGCCGTGAATGGTGGCTGGGTTGACCAATGATCCGATCGAATACGGCACGTTTTTCAGACAGGTACGGCTGATACGATTGACGGCGATGCCGTCCACCGGCAACGCGGGCTCATCGCCAAGCTGGCCATCGCGAGTACCGCGACCCCGGATGGAAACACACCATTCAACGAGTTCCCCTTGTCGGACTTGGGCCTGCAGGTATTGCCGGATCGCCCCCATTTCGTTGGGGCCGCGGGGATCGAACTTGTAGAGTGCAAAGAATGCGTCCACTTTCCGCCATGGCGTATCCGTCCAAGTAGCCAGTACCCCGGCTTTTGCGACATTTGGTTGGCCGAGGTCTGCGACGAACTGCCGTGCCGCATCCAAGTTCGAATTTAGCCACGCGCGATCATTCAGGCGAAACGCGGTCGCTTGAAGGAGGCGACCGGAATAATTCTGGGAGATAATGCGGGCGCTACCCATCTTATCGCGGGCAGTGATCATCATTGCTGGATGACTACGGATGCGCGGGCCAAAATCACGCGGCGTTAATTTCTCCCGTTCGTAACGGGCAATCTCCCGCCGCAGGTCTTCTTCGGCAAGAGCGAGATCGCGAAACCATCCAGCAAGCTCCGACGTGGTGTATATCCGGGTGAGGTCCACGTATTGCTCGCGGAAGCCAAACCACCTGCCCATCTGCATCAGGGTGTCGAAATACTCGGTGCGCCGAACATAATAACTGACCATCAGACCTTCCAAGGTGAGGCCGCGTGACAGGCGGTTGCCTCCGACCACCACCGCCTTAAGGCTGGGGTCCGCCTCGTAATCCAGTTCGTCGGTGGAATCGGAATTCAACACCAGCACCGGCACATGTTCGCGGAAGAATCGATCCACATGTTGTTCGATGGCTTCGAAAGGCACATCGCGGCTCACGTCCACCGAGGCAATGACAGGTCGGAACAGTTCGTTCCACCGAGAGATGATCTCCGGACGGATTGATATCCGGTCGTATCGCCAACTCTGGCGTATCTCCGAAACGAATGTTCGCAAGTGTTGGCCAAGGCGGTTTTGGACCGCCTTGCGATGGTGCGTATGTATCAGCATCGTTGCCGGGGCGTCCTCGCCCGACCGATGCGTGCGCGCCGCGGTTGCCAGGGCGAAATCAAGGAAAGCCGCCCGCATGGATGGACAAATGACCGGGTCATAGCTGTCCACCTCATCCTTACCGTGCGGCGTCAGGAAGTCCACTTCGTGGTCCGGCACCAGGTTAATCACGTCGAGTCCGACTTGACTGCCGTGTTCGCCGGGAAGCGATTCACGGCCGAAGAGCCGCTCTGCACCCGTATAGCCGTTGGGACGCGGCAGCGCGACGATGAAATCCCGTGGATACAGATCCTGGAAGACCTCGCGATCGATGGCGAGGTGGTTGATCAGGACGTTGGCAAATGGCGTCGCGGTGTAGGCAACATACGACACGCGGTTGAACGACCGCACCAACGTGCGGATGAGGCCATTCATCACTGATGGATCCAATTCTTCCTCGGGGGCGGCATCGCCCAAGTCGTCCGGCGCGAAATCGGCTTCCTCTTGTGCCGGGGGCCGATTCCCGCCCGTATTAATAGATGCCTGATCCGCCTCGTCATCAATGATCAGCACCGGCAGGCTCGCTGACGCTCGGCCCTCCATCCATCTTGTCAGCCGGCGCAATACCGACGCGTTCTTCTTGCATACCATCAATACACGTTCGTTGCCTTGTAACACATTGGCGTCAATGGTACCGGGATGGAAATCTCCATGAAGCGTGGCGGTGGTCAGGCCGATCCATCGCCAACCATGCTCGGGCTCCGGCATCCCCGTGGAATCGATCCCGAGGGCACGGTTAATGCGACGCTGGGTTTGGAGCCTTAGGGAATTGTGAATACCCGACAAGATGATTACCAGCTTATACCCCACGTCCGCCGCCTTTGCGGCTAAGGCACAGAAATTCGCCGTTTTGCCGCTCTGAACATAGCCCATAACGAGGCCGCGCACATCGAACTGGGCCGGCCCCTGCGGCCGGGGGTCTTGCAAGCACGAGAGGATCAGATCGGTTGCATCGTCTAGCGAAACGACATCCGCCTGATTCCATCCCAGGTGATCAATCAGGTAATTACGCTGCCTCACCCAATAATATCCCTTGGACGGGTCCCATTCCTGAAACCATGATAGACGGCCACCTTGCGCCGAAATGATGTTCGCTCGCCGGATTGGTAGTGCCGTCTCCTCCTCATATCGGACACGCACATCTTCGCGAATCGCGGCCGGAACCCGCGCCATATCGAGGGCCTCATCCAATGAAACATTAAGGGTATCAATGATGCTTCTTACAACCCTGAGGTAGCGCTCGTCCATGTTTACCATCCAATCTTTGATGCGGTTTCAGGATCATCGGCCTGCAAGACCTCTCGTATTCGTTTCATTGCCGTGATCTCACCCGCCTTGGCCGCAGCTTTTTCCAAGGCCCGCCCGACATCTCCGTTTTCACTGGCGTGGCTGTCGTTTTGCGATGTCCTCGCTGCGCTAGTGGCAGAGTGGTACGCTGCACTGCCGGGGGCCGCGGGATTAGCAGTCGCAGGAATGTTGTTCGCAGCCGAGGCATTCCCGCCAATGGCCTCGCTCGCCCGGTGCAGGATATTCCCATCTGGTGGAGGGGGCGAACCAGGGACCGGGTTGCCAGCCATAATCGGTTCGTTTGACGGCGTGTAATGCTTTCGTGCCTGTTTAACAAGTTGCTCAACGTGTGGTTGCAGCATTTTCCGCAGGTCGGCCGGCAGGTTTACGCGGGCTTTGGCAACATTGACCTCGAACGCCGAATCAAGATCAGGCCAGAAGTCGAGGGCAATTCGAGCGAGCTTGGTATGCTCATCCGGTGTGCGGATATACGACCATCCACCACTCTGAATCATGCGGTCTGCCCGGTAAATATAGAAGCCCTGTTGGTTATTCCACTTAGCAGGCCCAGCCAATTTTTCGAAAGCTTTCAATGATGATAACTTGGCCTTGGTCGGCAAGATGAATGGGGCATAATTAACGAGGCCACGCCGTTCACCGCCGCTGATATCAAACTGTATGGCCGGCAACGACAGCGTGGCCTTCTCCAGCGGGGCAAACGGATTCCACGGTTCAACGGCAGTGTCGTTGATCATGATTTTTAGTTTTTTTTTGCGACGGGCTTCTCCGGCTAAGAAGCGGTGGAAGACCATTCCCAAGTGCAAATCCAGCTCTTCGGCGAGTCGGTAGAACCCGCTCTTCGCTCGCTCGCCCCATGAAACCTTGTAGTCCAGCACACGGTCCATTTTCTCCCAGAGAATGACCGTGCCCCGTTCGTTCTGGAGTGGCTCAACCAGTTCGCGCCGCCGCTCATCGGCAGGGACGTCGATTATTTCCCAGCGGTTCGTCGAGCTGATATGTTCCAAGTCCCATTGTCGCACCTCGATGCGCCTGACGCTAGCATCAACCCGGCTTGCGACCGTTAGCCTTTTGCATTGCGAAAGTGAGGCAGTTTTGAGACCCAGTCCGAATTTTCCAAGCTCGTCGGCCTCGTAGTTCCGTTCTGACCCGAAGCGCATCGCCTCGGTGATGGTCGTTCCGGACATTCCTGTGCCATTGTCGGCGATCCTCAGCCAGGATTCCTCGCCATCGAATCGCATTTGGATGGCCACGTACGTGGCACCGGCGGCGATCGAGTTGTCGACCAGGTCGGCGACGGATTGTTTAAAATCATATCCGACATCGCGAAGGGAATTGATAAGCCTTCGGGCCGATGGAATGACTTCGACTGTTGACTTCTTGCTAGCCATACACATGCCCAATCATTTTTGATCCTGCCGTACCCGGCTCAAGGGCCTCGCGTCGGCACAAGGCGCTGCAATCGGCCAGTCCCGCATAAGGGTAAGCAAGCGATAAGTTTACGCCGCACCTTAACAAAAGCAAGCGGGGCAGCGAATCCTTACAGTTTCAGCCCACGCATCAAGCCCGACGGTCGCACGACTAACGACAATGCCGTGGGCAAGATCACGATGTGACTCCTTGCTTTTTCGCCCCGACTCGCTTCGGCAAGACCTCGCAGACGCCATCAAGGCGATGTAGCAGCAATCCCGGATCTAAGTTCTCACATTCCCAGACCATTATCACTTGCCATCCCTGCTGCCGAAGCTGGCGGGCTGCGGTCCGATCCCGCTGCACATTTTCTGCAAATTTTTTCTTCCAAAATTGCTTCCTAGTTTTCGGGCTATATGCGTACTTACATTGCGGGTGCCGGTGCCAGAAGCAACCGTGTACGAAGATGGCGACCCTGCGCCCGGGTAATACGATGTCAGGAGTGCCGGGCAAGTCACTGCGGTGCAGGCGGAATCTAAGACCATGCTTATGGAGGAAGGACCGGACAGCGATCTCCGGCTTAGTATTTTTCGCACAGATACGCGACATATTCCAACTGCGATGTTCTTTGGATATTCTGTCCACTGGGAGCGGCCCTTTCATCTGATGATATTATAAATCTGATGGGCAATTTCGCGGGCCAATAGCGGCGGGACCGCATTTCCGACCTGCGTGTACTGCGATGTCCGGCCACCGCAAAAAAAGTAATTGTCCGGAAAGGTCTGGAGGCGGGCTGCCTCGCGGACAGTCAGGCTCCGGCACTGGCCCGGATCATAATGGATATAGTAATGCCCGTCTTTCGAGATGTGGCTTGTAATCGTGGTCGATGGGCGGTCCGGAAGCTGCACGCGAAAGCGGTCCGAAAAATGGCCCGTTTCCAGTGCCTCCTGGACGTTTTGATGTGCCGGCAGGAGGTGCTTTGGGAAATCGGCTAATGACGGAGTACGATCATGCAACCGGGCGAAACAAGCTGCAAAAAAGTATCTGTGGAGATCACTTTCCATGTGCGAGCGGGCACTGTGGTTGCATACTCCCTTGATACGCGAGTCAAGGAACCACTTCCTTGCATAGTCTATTTTTATGACGGTGCTGATGAACTCCGCACCGCACCCGGCCTCGGGAGCCACCACCGGGAGCTGTGAGAGCATTTCGTCACCGATGTCGGCGTGGGCCGCACTCTTAAGCCACCGATGGCCGGCAGTCTCACGTAGGCCGGCCAGCCACCGCTCGGCGCTGTCCAAGTTGCCGGAGATTCCACTGCGAAGCGGCGGCAGGCCGGTGAGGACCTTTTTTGCCGGGATTGGGTCGCTAATTGAGGGCAGGGGATCTGGCGAAACTTTCAGATCGCTCCGAACCCCGATAATGATAAGCCGGTGCCGGGCCTGCGGAACCCCATGCCTTTCCGCGCGGATGACGTAATTCTGTGGCAGGGCTACCTCTGGTCCACTCGGACTGGCCTCCGGATTTAAGGAAAAAAGATTGTAATGCGGCTGTCGTCCGCTGACGACCGCCCGCCCTTCCGCTCGAAGTGCCCTGTGCGGAGATTGCAAATCCTCGAGTATCTTCTCAAAAATGCGAGCTTCGTTAACCTTAGCAGATAGAAGGCCTTTGACATTCTCCATAACAAACACCGCTGGCGCGTGATCATCAATTACCTGCAGGTAGTCTATGTACAATTTTAAGCGTGAATCAGTGGCCAGATCGTAATCTTCCATTCCCATGTTCCTCGAGCGGCCGGCCAGGGAATACGCCTGACAGGGTGGACCGCCGATCAAGACCCAGCGATCCGTGCTCCCCAAGGCGTTCGCGATTCTTTCGCGAACAATAGTGGCGTTTTCTTTGCTCAATGTGCAATGCCATGCTTCGGTCTCCGCTAGCCCGGCCTCAGCCTGGTGAAGGTAGTAGAGGTCAGCCATGGTGATTTCACGGCGCAGGAATTTGTAATAATCATCCGGCACCCCGTCGGGCGGAAACTGGCGAAAAAAGGCTCGGAGCTTCAGCGTCTGGTGGGCGATGGGATCCTTTTCGATAGAAAGCCGTATCTTGAAAGCCCGTTGGCCATTGTCGCCAGCGAACGCAGAGAAGCCCTCGCCAAGACCACCCGGCCCGGCAAAAAGGTCAATTACGGGGATTCCAGCTTTCCCGCAAACGCGTGGCAGGCCGCTGGCGACTCCGGATTTTAATGGCTTGCGTGTTGAATTTTTATTTTTCATCGGTGCAGATGGCCCATTCCTTTCATCACGATGTTGATTTATACCGCCGCAGGCCGGCGGCGGCGAGTGTGGGGTGGTCATCCCCCAAGGCTGGCGCGAGCTGCGCTTGCAATATCCACTAACAGTGGATATGCTATTCATCATGGTTACGCCCTACCAGATCGCTGAAATAATGAAACGTGAGATCGTCGAGGACGTGCTGGCAGGGCGCGTCAGTGCGGCGGTCGGCAGCTTCGCTGCGATCCACGATTACGTGGACGCAAACTGCTACGGTGATACCGAGGCGCTGCTCGAAAGCATGCACGATGCCGCCCCAAGAACGGACTTGGGCCATATTGATGCGTGGAATAAATTCTGTGGTGTTGTAAATCCTGCCATGGAAGTCGTCGATGCGTGGATCAAAGATGGTGGAATTCTGGCGTGCTTCAACCGACGGAAGAGGCAATGAAGGCCAACATCCGCCAGGCGATCATCGGAGAAATGGGGCGGCGGAATCTGAACAGAAATACCTTGGCTGCGCTGGTAGCGGGGAAGGTTCATAGAAGCCATGTATACGATTTTATTGCGGGCCGAAAAGATCTCACGACGGAGAAGGTGAATTTCCTGCTTAACGCTCTGGGATTAAAAATTATCAGCGGCGAGGAATAATAAGCCTTTAATGGAAAGTGAAATCGGCTGATTGGTTGTCTATAGCACATGCTCATCCTTACCAGAGGAAATTAATATGTCGATGTCATTGAATCTAACGGGAAGTGGCTTATTACAATTTATCATCGCCAACAGGGAGACTATATTAGAGGAATCGGAGGAATCCATCCTATTTGACATCAGGGAGATGATGGAGATGCAACTTACCCCGGGAGAAAGGCTATTGTGTTTTGAGCTTATATGGGATGAACACTGGGATGGAATAGGCATTGAAAATGAAAAGTTCGTCGACACGGAGGATGAATTCACCGGCTTGCCCGACACAATGTTCTGGGTGCAAGAGGACGGAGCGTTGCGCGGTGGTGCTGATGACCTGGCTGAATTACGCCAGACGATCAGTTCTTGCCTTGATGAATTCACAGAAGCCCTGCGGGGGGAAATCAGCCTTGAACAACAGGGGTAACGGATTCACGGCGGGGCCGGGCGGCGGGCAGCGGTGTGGCGGTCAGAAAACGGTGTTTCACCGCCGAGACGCGGAGGCGCAGAGGGATTGACGATTTTCAACCACAGGGGACACAGAGGACGACGGGGGACGAAGATGGGAGTTGTGAGATACGTATTTACCACAGAGGACACAGAGGACGACGGGGGTTTGACCACGGAATACACAGATTACAGGATACGTACGCAATAAGTGAACGAGGTAAACGATAACAGAGGTCGCGGTGGACGATTTAATTGAGCCACAATGGACACAAAGGTACACGAAGGACGGGGCGCGGGCTGCGGCTTGCAGACGGGAGTCGGGAGACGGGAGATACGTATTAAGTGAGGAGACAGAATACAGGAGTCAGGAGGACCCGATTGCTTGCTCCGTGCCGCAGAGGCCTGTCCCGGCCGCGCCGGGAGATTTCGGCATCCATGCCTCAACGGGCGGCGGCCTGCAAGATACGGATTCACCACAAAGAGTACGAGAGACCGTAGCTCACGCAGAGTCGCGGAGAACGCAGAGGACGACGGGGGAATATAACCACGGATCGCCAGGCTGGTTGCGGCCTGACGGAACGGTTCGGCATTTTCACCAGCCTTGCGCATCGATATCTGTTTACCTCCCAAATTCCATGCCGGCAAACGGCTATAAAACGTCATTTAGTGGTGCATTTTTACCACCGATAGAGATAATTTTACGATTGCCAGTATTCCGCTCTTGCCCAGATAATGGTGCGTCATCCGCCCGGCGCACACCAGAATGTTTGCCCCGGCCGCCCCATTGGA
>JAJYGE010000173.1 GCA_021785155.1 Planctomycetota bacterium | reverse complement strand
CGACTCGCAGTGGCATTCCAATATTACGGTTAATCGACATGACCAGAAAGCCGGTCAGAAATACCATCAGCAGTGTCCAGAGCACATACGCGCCGGCAAAAAATAGACTTGCCACCGCGCCCAGCACAAGCACCACCACCGGGGCCGCGGCAGTGAAAAATTTTTGCAGTGTCTGTGCATTGATCTGCACCGGCGGGAGCTTAGCCACCGGTGTGGTTTTAACCGCGGCGGGCGTAATAGCGCCGTTGGCCAGCAGCATTTCCTGCTGCAGTTGTGCCATCGGCATAACCACCATCGGCTGGCGCATTTTTGTGCCGGTCAATATCAAATCCGTGCGATTAAACAATGCAATTAATGGATACGTTGCTAACGTTGATGCCCCGCTGAGGTTTGTGTTTACCAGAACGGTTTCGTAAGGACTCTGTACCTTCAGGGGCACAAGTTTGGTTTTCCCCTTCGGCATGATGATCGACAACTGCCCCTTGTTCAGTTGCATCGGTAAATAGTGCTGGTCATACGATGCGGCAAATGCCTGCAGCGGTTTAATTGAATGCGCCGACATGGAAAAGCCCATGCACAGGGCCGCGATGATAATCGCCCAAGCCAGGGGCCAAAATGTGACCGATGTTGGATACATTGCCGCCTGGGCCCATTTTTCCGGTTCCACCAGTAACAGAACAAACCGCTTCGGCAATGGTGGCGGCTTGGGTTTGGAAAACCGCATTGGCGGCTTATACCGCGAATCTTGCGATGGCGTTGGCGAAGGCGGCGTTGGAGGAATTTCGGTCATTCCGGTGGTCTCAATTCTGCGCCGCCCTGCAAGCATAATCAGGCGGTTGATGGAGCGGCCCCATTCAACGAAACTTCCGCATTCGGTACAGGGTATCGTTGCTTACCGCAACCCGTTGGGAGTTAGTCATTCACCCGGCCAAGATATTCACCGGTGCGGGTGTCTACGCGCACCACGGTCCCCTGGGCGATAAAGTCCGGTACGTTAATAATCATGCCGGTTTCCAGCGTTGCATCCTTACCGACATTGCTGACGGTGGCACCTTTAATGCTTGGCGGGCAATCGGTAATTTCCAGTTCCACGGTATTGGGCAGTTCCACCGAAAAAGGCTTGCCCTGATACATGGTGATCTGCACCTGCGTGTTGGGCTTCAAATATTTTACCGCTTCACCCACCACATCGCCGGAGAGTTCAAGCTGTTCAAAGTCACTAAGATCCATAAAATAGTGCGTTGTGGTATCGGAGTACAGATATTCCATGGGTTTTTGATCTAAAAAAGCCTGTTCCAGCGTGTCGTCCACCCGGAACCGCTGCTCAATGATGCTGCCGGTTTGCGTGTCTTTCAGCTTCACCTGCATGAAAGAACGCCAATTCCCTTTTGACACCTTCGCAAAATCATGCACAACATACAGTTTGTTGTTGTATTCAACGGCAACACCGCGACGCAAATCAATAGCTTTAATCGACATTTATTTCCTCTAATTCCTCTAAAGCCGCCGCGGCCTGCCTATTCGGCTGCGGCGGCTCGACAAAAACTGCCCTCATGGGGATTCGAACCCCAGTTACAGGCGTGAAAAGCCCGTGTCCTAGGCCTCTAGACGATGAGGGCCAGAGAGCACCGTATTATATCCAAAGCTTTTATTTTGACAAATTGACTCAATCATCCGCGCTAATTAAGGGCAAACCTTGCCGCCAACCCTAATTTACAGGCGTGACAGAGTACGCATTCAAATTATTTTGAAATACAGCACAGCCAGCGTAACCGTGCACAGCGTCAGCGGTACGCCCGCTCTCAGATATTCCCGGAATCGCAAATTCACCGCAAATGGCTGCGCCTGTTGCGCAACAATTAAATTGGCGATCGATCCCAGCAGGGTCAGATTCCCCGCCAGCGTGCTGATCACCGCCAGCAGGTACCAGGTGTGTGTGGCCGCCAGTGGTATGGCGGGTTTAATGAGCAATACTGCCGGCACATTGCTTACCAGATTGGACAATACCAATGTTACCGCTGCCAGCGGCAAATGGGATTTTAATGAAATCCCCATTCTGGCCAGCGCGTGCAGCGCCGGCGTCAGCAGGTGGTGGCTTTGCACATCGGCAATGACGATAAACAGGCCGATAAACAGCAGAATCAAATTCCAATCCACCAGAGCAAACAAATCCGTGGGGCGGGTCCTGCGTGACACCAGAATCACTCCCGCTGCCGCCATCGCGGCTACCGGTCGACTCAGGTGAATAATCGATCCCGCCAGCATCGCGACCAGAAGAATTCCCATGACCACCAGGGATTTGATAATCAATGGCCACAGCATTTTCGGTGGACGATGATGTTCATGCGCTGATTCTGACGCCGCCGGCGGCTCAATATCAGCAAACAACCGAGCGCGATAAAGCACCGCAATGGCGAGATAATTCAACACCAGACAAACCAGAATCAACGGCAGAACGGTAATAAAATAAGCGGCAAAATCAAGATGAGCCGTCTCCCCTATAAGCATATTCTGCGGATTGCCGATCAAAGTGGTGGCCGAGCCGATATTAGATGCCGTGGCCAGTGCCATCAGATACGGCACTGGATCGCGGCGGGCGCGTTGCAGCGCCAGGCACAGCACGGGTGTAAAAATCAGGCAGATGACATCATTGGCAAACAACGCGGAAAGCAGTGCGGAAAATGCGATAAGCCCCGCCAGCAATCGCGACGGCTGATGTGCTGCCGCCACAATTCGCCGCACCACCCAGTCATAAAAACCCGCCAATCGCAATTGCGCGGAAATAACCATCATGCTGATCAGCAGGATCAAGGTGGGAAAATCTACGCCGATCATCGCCTCATGTAGGCTCATCCGATGAAACAGCAGCACCGCTACAGCGCCTAATATGGCAATGCTGGAGCGATCCAGCCGCGTGAACGGAATATCTCCCAATGCCAGGCCAAAATAAGTCAACGCGAAAATCAGCACATCCGGCCAATCAACGCTGTGGGCAGTTGCGGCAACATGAGCGATGATCGCCGCGATCACTTCGTGCCTCCGTTGGTACCGCCGGTGCCGGCACCAAACAAATGCCCCAGAGAATTCACCGCACCAGTAACAGCCTGGCCCGCCCCGTGAATGAGCGTGCCGGCACCGGAGCCAATTAAAGTCGCGGCAGCGTCCAGTGTGGTGCGCACGGGAGCCGGAATGGCCGGATTATTCGCCACGTTCTTGGCAATTTCTATTAGAATCTGTTCCATCAGGCCAGCCATCCGCAATGGCCGCCCGTTGGGGTTGGTCGGTTGATTAATCACCATTCGGGGCAACGTAATAACAATCGGAACGCCTTTCTGGCCCGGCAGCAGAGAGGCATCAAGGCGCACCACCGTGTTTAACAGCACCACTTTGGTAATCTCCAGAGCTTTTCCGCCTGAGCCTTTCGTGGGTTTTGCCGTTGTGGCCGAGCTTTGCTGATTATTCAGGTGGTTTATTTCCGCCATCAGATTATTGGATAAGCCATTTTGATCCATGGAAATATGCAGCCCCGTAATAGTGATAAGCTTTATCACCACGGTTTTGGTCAGCAGGCTGTGCAGGCTCACGGTCGCTCCGCATGACTGCATGGTCAGCAGGTGCGGGGCAGTATATCCCTTGAGATTATCCACCGTCAGCCCCGTCAGAGCCAGACTGCCGCCGAGGATGCTTAATTGTGCGTCCGCCAACGTGGTTTTGGTGCCCAGAGCGGCTGTGGCCCGGCTCTGAATCTGGCTGCGCAAAATACCATCAATGGAAAACCAGACAGCCGCAATCAGCACCAGCGCCAGCAGGATTACATAAACCAATGATTTTCGTAATTTTTTATGCACGGCAAAAACTCCCTTAACAAAATTAAAGTATCACTTCACGCACCGGGCGGTCCGCTTCAACTCCCGGATTCAATGGTCTGAAACTCCAGTGCCACAGTATTGAGGCAAAACCGTTTGCCGGTCGGAGCCGGCCCATCTTCGAATACATGGCCCAGGTGGCTGCCGCAGCGCCGGCATCGAATTTCGGTGCGAACCATCCCGAAGCTTTCATCGACAATATTCTGCACATGATCCGGATCAAAGGGTTCATAAAAGCTCGGCCATCCGGTGTGGGATTCAAACTTTGTCTGAGATTTGAACAAAGGCAACCCGCAGAGCCGACAGACATACACCCCATCAACCTTGTTGTGCAGCAAGCCGCCACAGAACGGGGGTTCGGTGCCATGGTCCAGCATAACGCGGCGTTCTTCCGGCGTTAATTTTTCCGCCAGTTCATTGATTCGGCTTTCCGTCAACGCTGTTATGTCATGGCCGGATTTTGACACGCTCGAGCCGCCTGCATCTTTCGAGACTAATGCCATGGAAAATTCCTTTTCTGTTTTACTTGGCCCGGCTGAAAACCACGTCCACTTCCTTCACCACACTGCCATCAATTTCGCGCATCGGTGCGGTAATGGACGGCGAAACGCGCACTACAAAGTGCTGCGTTGCCCGGTTATACATCACTGCCCCCGCCATACCACCATGCACCGTCACCGTTGGCTTATATGGCGCAAAGCCGTGCAGTGTGACAACATCCTCTCCGGGTGCAAAGGCTACCGACGCCATTAAAGCGCTCGGCAGATTGGCCAGTGATGGTATTCTCGCCCGGCCAGTGCCCACAAACTTCCCGCGTTGCCCCATAAACGCAATACCCGCCGCCCCCGGCGACGCGCATACATAATACGCCGCGTTATCAGCGCCTAACGCACCGGTAAACTTCTGTCCCGCGGAGAGACGCGCGGACGCTCCGGTAAAATAATTATAGACATACATGGCCCCCTTCAGGCCAATATCATGCGCGGAAAAAATAACAGCCTTTTTATCCTGTGGCCTGGGGGCAAACGCGAATACATACGCTGTTTTCACCCCATCCTGATGGGTGTATGTCCGGGCAATGACCGGTGCGTGAACATGCAACGCCCCATCCAGATACGCCCGATCAATGGGTACAATCGGCACATCCGGCTTGATCAGCACGCCATCGCTGCGGCAGGTACGCATCAGGTTGGTGCGATTTTCTTTGCCGATCGGATCGCCGAAGCCCACCACCCCCGCTGAAAGATTCTGCAACAGCACATTATCCGTGCGCCAGGACATGCACACATCATCCCATGGCCAAAGGCCCAGCGCGCCGGCCAATCGGGAGGTAAACAAGCATGCATAAAATCTTGGACGGATAAAAATATCATTGCTGACCCGCGTCGCCATGACATTGTTTAATTCCGATGATTCCAGCAATTCGCACGGCAACGGCATGCAATACATGACCGTTATGCCGTGCGCCGCCATGCCTTTGGCCATATTGTGATAAAAATCATGCCCGGCGGTTACGTTTGAGAAAAAATCGGAATATCGGGCGATGGTGCTCTGCCAGTCCTGCAAATACGTTTCCACGCCATTATCATGCAGATACGTTGCAATATGATTCCAATAGCGCAAATCCACCGGTGCTATGCCGATGATTTTATACCGCTTGTGATATGGACTTTTCTTGCTGATCCACCGCCCGTGTACCACCAGCGGCATACCCGCCTGCCGATCAAACGCTTCCAACCCTTTGGGAAATAAATGTCGGCTTGCGGTGTAATGCGTCACGCCGCCAAACTTGGCCCAGTCCTGGTGCTCATATTTCGGCAGCATGGGACGGGCTTTTTTGCCAAGATAATTGGTGGAATCTTTGCGATACCACCAACTGTCCAATTCCAGATAATGAATCGGAATATGTCGCGCCCGCAAATGACGCTTTTCCGCCAGTATCGTGCCGGCATAGCCCAGTTTTGGCTTAAAATGGTAATAATATGTTGCGCCGTTATCCGTCCAATAGCCCAGATAACGCAGCACAGGTGCGGCCTCATTACTCGGCCGCGTTTTGCCACCTAAGCTCGTCAGCGCCGGCCCCCATACATCATACGCATGATTAATTCCATGCGTGATGACCATGATGCTGCGAATCTGGAATTTGGCCCCTACCGCCGCAACATTCTGATTCAATCGCACCAGCGTGTGGCTTATACCGTTACCACGCATGGTCATAATTGTGAAATGCCGGGCGGGAGAAATAATGGCGGCATTGTAATGGTTATCAAACAGCAGCCAGGGTGTACCGGACTGTCCCGCCGAAAACTGCGGCGGTGCGAAGGAGTTATTGCGATAGCTGAGAATATGCAGGCCATGCGGTTCAGACGTGAAATCAGGAAATGGAATTTGCGGATGGGCCGTTGCCTGTTGAAACGTGAGAATAAATTGCGCCACCGGAACTGTGCGATATGTGCGAATGGCGCCCGAAACCAGTTTGCCTTTATAAAGCCAGTCAAATCGCACCTGCCGATACGCCCCGATGCGGTCTTTGCCCGTTGTACGGTGCAACGCCTGCACGGGAGCCGGGACAGAACCGGTAAACGTCCATGCCGGGGAAATGCTTTGCAGTGTATAAACGCCGGTGTTCGGATTAACTTCCGCCCGCAGCGCGGTTTTTGCATTCGCGCCAGACGCTCCATTTACGCCCGCCAGTGCCGCAGCCATCCATGCCACGCCTGCCAATGCCCGATAAACTGTCAACCGTAAAGTCGATAACGCCATACGCATGAACAAGTCTCCGCAAAACCGTTACGCCAAAATTATACCGCAAACTCCCGCCGACGGCAGCGGTATAATCCACAAGCTCCGCGCTTAACGCACGGTAGCGGGCCGCATAAATGCCGTCTATGGCACATCTGAATCGGTACACGATGCACCCTGCGAGCGCCTTGGCGCTGCCGCCATGATAATTCCGGCAACGCCCGCCGCCGCACACGCCAACCACCATGGCCACAGCCTTGGCATAAGCGTATTTTGTCCCAGCACCACATGCTGATACATCATCGGCGCGTGAAACCAGATAAACCAGTTGTAATGTATGCCCGTGGCCAGCGCGTTAATCATCCATATCGCGGGGGAAATATTGACCAGTATCTCCGCCAGCCAGGGCCAATGTGGCCATGAATGTTGCAAAGCCAAAAAAAGTGGTGTCAATAGGACCGGGGAGAAAATCAACATGCTCGCGATCGTTATTCCTGCCGGAACAGTCAGGCCGAAGCTCCAGGAGCCTATGCGGCTGGCCAAGGCGGTGCAAAAAAGGCCCCATCCGATAAATACTGCCCCAGTTTGCAGTATAACCCCCGCGGGAATCAGCCCCGCTGCGCACCCCAACGCTTCGGCCGACATCGCCGCCGCGCCGGAAATAATCCCCGCGCGACAAAACCATCGAAAATCGCGGCATAATGCGCCCGCCATGATCGCGGTAATGCTTTGTGCAACCAACAGCAGCAACATCCAGCCTGCCACCGCTGATGCCCGTTGTCCCGGATCGTATCCCGCACTGTGGATCAGCGGCAGAAGTATTAAACCCATCGGCAGGGGAAAAGCCGCGATCATATATTTTTCATTTATTGCCGCCATGGAAAACGATTATAATGAAAATTGTGCTGGCTGTATGAAAATGGCCCATCCTCGGTAACTCGATCAAACGCGATTCCCTTAAATGGCGCGTCTGGGAATTGAAACGTGAGGAAACCAGGGCGTTGCGCATTTTGCTGGAAGCACAAAGAAGCGTATATTGATGGACCCTTCCATGGCATGGAGAATACGGATGAAATTCAATACTCGCACATGGGCAATCGCTTTAGCATGTGCCGGATCAATGCTGACAAGCCATTACAGCATTGCGGCTGCCGCATCGCCCGCGGGCGGAAAAACGGCGACCGGTCAACGAGTGAAACGCATCAGTCTTATACGATGGACCGATCAGCAGATTAAAAAAGATTTGAATACTCTGGCCGAAAATGGGGAATTTGACACAGCCCGGAAGAAATTGGGGCAGTTGGAAGATCAGGTCATCGCCTACATGCCACGTAATGGTCTGGCCGCACTTCGCCATGCGGATTTCGCCCGTCGGCTTGTCAGCCAGTTGTCTTCCATTTCCAATCATCAACACCGCATGAAAATGTTGAAGTTTCTCATGGCCAACCATGAACTTGCAGCCACGCTGGTATTTCTTAATGCTCCCGGGCAACAGAACTTGGCACAGGTGTATCATCGCCTTGCCGCAATGCGCCGTGCGCTGGGCCCCATGGTTGTAGCCTATCCGAACCTGACGGCCGCGATATGCGCGGTGTTGTATAAGCCGCTGACAATGCACATAAATGAAAATACCGTCCATTCACCAGATCCCGTGGCATTGTTCAAATATTACGTCCGTTATCAGCGGTCGATGTATTTCGGTATTCGCAATGTACCGGCCAGATTACTGATTTATGTGGTGGATTCCTGCTCCAGCATTCGCAGCATGATATGGGCGTTGGATAAATACCATGGTGATTCGATGGTCGGGCAGTTGTTTTTCCGTGTACCCTATGATTACAGCACGTATCTGCACGGCACCAAAAAAACAGTGGACATCAAGGGATATAACCTTCCGAACATATTGCAATACGGCGGCGTCTGTGCCGATCAGGCCTTTTTTGCTTCTCAAGTCGGTAAGGCCATCGGTATACCGACGGCTTATGACGTCGGTATGTCCAGCGTGGTAGGTCATGCCTGGGTGGGCTTTCTGCAGCAGGTGGGCAATCAGGCGGCATGGAATTTTAACGTCGGCCGGTATACCGAATATCGCGGCGTCGTTGGTGTGGTACAAAATCCCATTACCCGACGCCATGAGCCTGACTCGTTTATGTCGCTTTCCAGCCAATTCATCGGTACCACACAGCGCCAACGGTGGAATGCTGTCGTTCTCACCGATGCCGCCTTGCGCCTGTTGTCCTTTTCCGCCACGCACGGAACCTTCTCTCCCCCGGCTTTACCGGCGGAAGTTTATGGCTGCACCCCCAAAGCACTTGGCAACAGCGTGCCCGTGCAGTTAGCGCTTTTGAAACGCTCTGTGCATCAATGTGATGGTTATGCTGAATCCTGGATGCTCGTGGGGTATCTGGCTTCGAAGGGCAAGCTGACGCTGGCGGAAAAAACGCTCTGGGCCGGCGCACTGATGCGACTCTGCGGGCAGCGGTATCCTGACTTTGCCATGGCGGTGGTGCAGCCGATGATCATGTCCGTCAAAAATCCCAGACAGCAAAACCAATTCTGGAATCGGGCGTTCAGAATCTTTGCGCCAACACGTTTTGATCTCGCGGCGGAAGTGCGAATGATGCAGGCGCAACTATGGCGCAAGGCCGGTCATTACAATCGCGCCGGGATTTATCTTATGGATGTCATCAACCAGTACGCCAATGCCGGTCCATTTATTCTTAACGCGTTGCATCAGGCGGTCGCCATTCTTCGCCAGCAGAAACACAGCAATCGAATAACCAAGCTTTATGAAGTTACCTGGTCGCGCATTAAAGCGCCTCCGCGCATGGCTGATCCGTTTATGCACGAAAGCAACTGGTATCAGGTGGGCAAACTTCTGGAAAAGCGACTTCGGGAAAAGGGCCAGACGCTCATGGCCGATAAAGTTCGCCGCGAACTGCAAGCT
>JAJYGE010000005.1 GCA_021785155.1 Planctomycetota bacterium | reverse complement strand
ATTTTTATTTTCACAACGCGCGGGTTGATGCGGCCATCTCTGGGCGGCAAAATACCCCTGCTGATCTGGATCAGCAGACCACGGTAGAGCCTGGGTAGTTGGTTGTCAGGGGCAGCCCGCAACAATGGAATGGCATCCTTGATAACCCGCACGGCGTGGATGAAACTCAGGGTTCCGCCAAATGCAACAACAAACAGCGAAGTAAACTACTTGCGTCACGAACACCTCGCCGCCGCCGAAGCGCACCAAGTGCGTAGGCCTGTTGCTGCCAGTTCTCCGGCAGAAACCGCTCCACTACCGCCCATTGGTCCAACTCACGATGCCGCGTTTTGTTTTTTTTCATGCCGACTGAGTAGCAACCTCGCAGAGCAGTGTCAATATTAAGTTAACGCTTATGGGCATCTTGCTTCCCCAGTGGCGTGGAGGACAACCGTAAACGCCGGCACCCATGGACCGGCTGGACATATTGCTATCGTTTCGCTATCATATGGGTGGTTTATGAAAGGGTGAGTGTTGTATGCCGGATATTCTCATTCGCGGGCTGGATGATGAGGTGGTGAAGCGCCTCAAGCGTAATGCTAAACGGAACGGGCGCTCTTTGCAGAAGGAGGCCCAGATGCTTATTGAACGGTCCGTCGGAGTTGAAGGACACACGGTAGCAAAGATGTTTGAGCGATGGGATGCCCGGTTCACGAACCGCAAATTCTCCGGCAGCGTTGATCTCATCCGAGCGGATCGTGCGCGATGAAAACTCTGATTATCGATGCCAGCGTGGTCGCGGCAGCATTTTTTGCGGAAGAACATGCGACGGCTGCACGCAAAATACTTTCCGGCACCGCCAAGCTTTTTGCCCCGGATTTTATCTCCGTTGAAATCGCCAGTGTAATATGGAAGCGGCAGCGAAGGGGGGAAATAGAATCAACTGAAGCTATGGATTTGCTGGCGGATGCGGACAGCCTGCCGCTGACGAAGACTCCGGCCTCTGATTTAACCGCTTTCGCGCTGCAACTGGCCATGCGAACGGATCGCAGTATTTACGATTGCCTCTATCTGGCCCTGGCGGTGCGGACTGCGGGAGTCATGATTACCGCGGACAAACGTCTGGTCCACGCCCTGGCCGCATCACCATTGAAAATCCACATTTCGTTCCTGGGCGATATGTGATGGCGGTCGGAACACTGCGGCATGACACAATATTCCCGCCACCACCATGTTGCCACTTGTATGGTCCATGAAAGTTATGCCCGTTTATTCGAACGATGGATGCCGTGCGAATGTTGCTCGGTAATAGAACGTCAACCACAGCAAGGCGTTGTGGCAACTGGAAGATTCGCGATAAACGCGGGCACACCCCGGTTGTTTTGTCGTTTTGTGAAAGCCCTTGGGGTTGATATATCCCCCCCTTCTGCCATACACTATGGATGGACTTTGGAACGCTGCACGACGGATCGGGCTAAGTCCCGGTTTGTAGAAGAGTTAAGACTGGTTTCTTGAGAACTCTCGAAGGCAAGATAACGCCCGGCGAGACTTGAAAACCATGATTGTTTTTAAGAGGAACGTTCATAGTGAAAGCCGTTGTATTACCGGAGCCTCAGGCCATACAGGTGTGGTTTGATTTTGACGGAACAATTTCCCGGCAGGATGTGCTGGATGAATTGGTGAATCGATTTTCGCGCAATGAATCCTGGAAGCTTATTGAAGAGAGGTGGAAAGCGGGGCTTATTGGATCTGAAGCGTGTTTACGTGAAGAATTTTTCCGATCTGATGTTTCTGATGCTGATCTTTACGATTTTATAGATCAAGTCGAAATTGATACCGGGTTTCTCCCCCTGATTGAACTGCTGCGGCAGAACCAAGTCCCGTTTGCCATTCTCAGTGATGGAATTGAAAAATTTATCCGTAGAATTCTCCAACGCTACGACGCGGGCAAGATTGAAATTCGTGCCAACCGCATTTCCCGACGGAAAGAACAGCTCCACCTGGTATGCTCCCACCGCCACAATCACTGCTTATCCGCGGCAGCGCATTGCAAATGCTCCAGTGCCGTTGCGCTGCGAAAGGGCCAACGGAAAACGGTGTACATCGGAGATGGCCGAAGCGATCTGTGTCCGGCGCGACAGTCTGATATCGTGTTCGCAAAGGGGGTACTGGCCACCGAATTGGCCACGCAGCAGCGACCGTATATTCCTTACGCGAGCCTGCATGAAGTTGCCGCGATATTCAGCCGGGCCTGGGCATCGCGAGTGGCGGCAGTTTGAGCTTTTCTTGAACGGCCTGTAAGAATGCGAGCGTTATGCCTGAACTGACCAAAATAAACACCGCGAATTTAATTTCAACTTCTTACGATTGGAAAAGCGTTCTGCACGAAAACGCCCAAAACCTTCAGCTCGAAAACCAGCGGCTGCTGGCCGAGATATTACACATTGAATCCACCAGCGGAAAAGAACGCGCACTGGTGGAATTTCTTGCACGATGGGCGAATGACAACGACTTGGAAACGGACCTTTTTGAATCATCCGAAAGTCAGCTTCAGGACTATCCACAGGCTGCCTTTCCCCACATTCCGCTGGCCGGACGACCGACCTTGATCATCAAACTTCCCGGACGCGGACTTAGCCGCAGCCTTGTGTTTAACGCGCACAGCGATGTGATTGCTCCGGGTGATCCGGCGCATTGGACACACGGCCCGTGGTCAGGACACATTGCCGACGGGCGAATTTATGGACGTGGTGCCTGCGATGTAAAAGGACCGCTGGCCGGCGCGCTGACAGCACTGCTGATTTTGAAAAAAACATATCCGGCGGGTTTGCCGGGGGATGTGCTGGTGGAAATCGTCCCAGGTGAAGAAGACTGCGTCGGGTTGGGCACGCTTACCAGCCATGTTCGCGGATATCATCCTGATGGATTAATTGTGCTGGAACCGACTGAAGGACAACCACGGCTGGCTTCGCGCGGCGGTGCCCGATTTACTCTTCGCACGCGCGGCAAAGCGGTGCATGGCACCGTGAAATGGCTGGGAACCGATGCCATCATCGCCATGCGGACGGTATTGGAACATCTGGAACAGATGGAGTCGGAATTTTCCACACCCGACCCCAATGCGCTATTTGCCGATTATCCGATCATGCGGCCCATTACCGTGGATCGGATGGAAGGCTCCAATTGGCAAGGTGCCACCTGTGATTTAGCCACCTGTCAGGGATATCTGGAACTTCTGCCCGCGGATGATCTGACAGTCTGGAAAAAGCGTTTTCGGGATCGGCTGACGGAATTGCATCAAAAAGGGAGAGGACGAGCCGGTAAACTGGAAATAGAATTTTCTGAAGAATACGCCGGCCATGAGATTTCCGCCGAACATCCGCTGGCGCGTGCGGCCGCGGCAGCGATGTTATCCACGACTTGGAACAACAACGTCGCGCCATGGGCCGGATTCAACGCGGGTTGCGAAGCGGGTTTGCGATGGGGCATCGACCGCACGCCGACACTGGTATGGGGGCCTGGCAGCCTGGTGCAGGCCCATGGCGTTGATGAATTTGTGGAACTTAAATCGGTGCATGAAGCGGCACTGGCTTTCGCGCTGTGTGCAATACATTGGACTACTTTACCGGTAACATAACACTATGACACAAACAATGGTACATCACCTCGGCCTGACCGATCTTCACGCCACGAGCCAATCACAGCAATGGTTTGCCCGCGCCAAGCAGGTGCTGGCGGGCGGCATCAGCAGCTCCGCCCGCGCTTCCACAACCGGGCCGCTGCCGTATCCGTTGTATATAGCGCGCGGTGAAAACAGCCGCATCTGGGATGTTGATGGCCATGAATTCATTGATTATCTGCTAAGTTATGGCAGCGCAATTCTGGGTCATGCCGACAGCGGATTGGTGGCAACGGTACAACAACAACTCAACCGGGGCACCATGTTCGGAACATGCAACACCGTCGAGGTGGAATTGGCCGAGCAAATATGCGCCATGGTGCCGGGTGCCGAGCTGGTTCGCTATGCGAATTCCGGATCGGAGGCCATCAGCGGTGCCATTCGCGCGGCGCGCGGATTTACGGGACGCAATAAGATTTTAAAGTTTGAAGGACATTATCACGGCTGGGTGGATGTATTGGCCATCAGTAATCGGCCGACATCCGCCGATGCCGGCCCGCTGGATCATCCGCACAGCAGTCCGCATTCGCGCGGCATTCCCGGAGGTGTCAGTGGGGATGTAATTATTGCCCCTTGGAATCATAAAGAAATTATTGAGCGGATACTCAATGAACATGGTGGCGAATTGGCCGCGCTGATCTTAGAGCCGATTGTCGCCAATAACGCCTGCATTATGCCGGAGGATGGACTGCTGCAATGGCTGCGGGAGCAATGCGACCGACGGGGGATTTTGTTGATCTATGATGAAATCGTCACCGGCTTCCGACTGGCACGCGGTGGAGCGGCGGCGTATTTCGGCGTGACGCCTGATTTAACAATCTTCAGCAAGGCCGCGGGTGGAGGATTCCCCATCAGTGCCTTTGCGGGTCGACGGGCGGTCATGGAACCGATAGGAGCCAATATTGTAAAACATGGTGGAACCTACAACGGAAATCCATTGTGTTCCGCCGCCGCACTCTATACACTGCGCAGGTTGAATGAACCCGGAACACTGGAAAACATTCATGCTCATGGCCGAACCTGTATGGAAGCCATTCATCGAGCCGCTAGAGACACCGGCATTCCGTGTGTGGTACAGGGTGTGGGCAGTATGTTCCAGGTTATATTTAATGAGGATGGTAAACCGTTAAAGCATTATCGCGATCTTCTGAAGGTTAATACGCGACGCTATGCGGAATTCCGGCATTCACTGCTGATGCAGGGCATCCATGTGAACAGTTCCGGATCGGCCTGCTGGTTTGTCAGCGCGGCGCACCGCCCGGAGGATCTGGAACTTACGACGCGGGCCATCGACCGGGCCATGAAAGTCGCGCGCTAGTGTCGGTGGATCGTCGATGGATCGACACTGCCGACAAATTGAATTGAAAGGATAGGAACATAAATTGAATCCGGTTGACTTTTTCGCGGACCAGTTAAGCCCGAGATCGGTGGCGAAGATTTATCAGACCATGCCGCTGTGGGCGGTCGCAAAACTGCGCCAATATCGCTTCCGGCGGGTGGTACGATATGTCGGCCGATACAGTGAATTTTATCGCAAAGCATTCCATGATCGAGGAATTGATCCGCGCATGGTGCGGACTCCCACTGATCTTGGAGATTTCTATACCACACCGGACGATATTGTGGCGGCCCCGGAATCGTTTATCTGCAGACCACCGAACATGGTGTTTGAATCCTCCGGAACCAGCGGTAGAAACAAGCAGATTTATTACGATCGCAAGGAGCTTTCGCAGATCGCGCAGATTGACGCGGCGGGTTTGCACCTGATGGGGCTGAAAGCCACCGACCGTGTGGCCAATGCGTTCGATTTTTCGATGTGGATTCCCGGACACCTGTCGCATAATGGGTTGATCGCGATGGGGTGCTTTTGCATGGCCTTTGGCAAGGTAGATCCGCTGGAGGTATACCGCCGACTGAAACAATATCGTTTTAATGTCATAATGGGGGAACCGACGTGGCTGATTCGCCTGACGGAACTGGCCGAACAGCACGGAAGCGTGCCGTTAAAACTGCTCATTGGCGGCGCGGAAGAAATGCCGCGTGAAGCCATCGGATGGATGAACCGCGTCTGGCAAGGTGCCACCGTGCGTATGTGTTATGGCAGCGTGGAACTGGGCAGTGCGCTGGGTTATCAACCTTGCGGGCAACCGGATATTTATCACCTTGACGACACGGATTTTTATCCGGAAATTATTGAACCGGACGCCAACGGCCTGGGAGAACTTGTCTTTACAACCCTGCGCCGCACGGTCATGCCGCTGCTGCGCTACCGCACGCGCGATGTTACGCGACTGATTCCCGAGCCATGCCCGTGCGGTATGCGCGGCATGCGAATGAGCCGCCTGCGGGGCCGACGGGATGAATTGATCGTCGCCAGCGGCGGCAATCTGTACCCCCTTATGTTTGAGAACATTCTGCGCCCCGTGCCGGGCCTGACGCATGACTGGCAGGTGATCTTTAAGCTGGAAGCATTGCGTGAGATTATGGAAATACATGTGGAATCGGATCGCACAGATGACATGTCGCTGCAGCGTGATATTCAACAGCAGATGCGACTGCAATATCCCGATCTGACCAAGAACCTCGACATCGGCATTTTCGATTTGCGTATCGTATTACATTTACCCGGATCTCTAAGACCCAATCGAAAACTTAAACGCATGGTCGATTATCGCTATGATAACGCTGAATGCCAGCCTTCAGCGGATGCGGCCACGGCCCACAGCAAGGAGGCCGCCCATGCCGGATAATATCCAGGGCATCCTGCTGATTATCGGCGACAGCATAAGCCTGGGAATTTCTGAAATTCGCGGTGCCGATGTTACCGGCAAGGTGCAGCGGTGCTATGTTGATATTCTGCGCGAACAATTTCCGGCCATGCACCTGATTGTGGATGCGGACATTCACCGCACCACCGCGGATGCTGTGGATCTTATCGATCCGTTGCTGAAAAAACACCATCCCACGGCGGTGCTGGTGATGCTCGGCGGAAACGATGCGGACCTGCTGTGGAAACGATTTGTCATCAGCAACGGACAAATCGTGCGGAATCGCATTCGCGTGGATCGATATGCCGCCAACTTAACAAAAATAGCGCAGAAAATAATCGCCGCCGGTGCCCGCCCGCTTCTGGCGGATATGCCCAGCCACTCGCTTGCCATTCGCGGCCGATATTTATCGCAATTAAGCGGCAAAGATGTCAGCGCCATGATTCAAGCGCATGGCGGCCAGCCAGTATCTGATCGGGAACTGGAAGTCTATCGCATTGCCGCCGCGGAAGTGGCGACTGATCTTGGATGCCCGTTTATCCGTTATGGCTCCGCGCTAAGTCATTTTCCACCGGAAAGCATGTCGGGGCCTGATGGCGTGCATCCCAACGACCGCGCCCATGAAATTATCGCCAGAGAATTAAGACCGGTCATTGAAGCCTGTATGACGCAGTTACGCAGCCCAACCATCGGGATAAAGGCCTGACACCATGGGTACCGGAAAACATCGGCGGTTGTTGCTGTGGACGGGATTGTTTCTTGCCATTTCCCTGGATACCAGTGTGCAACTGTGCTGGCGGGCCTCGGTACCGCAGCATGGAGGAATGGCTCATGCCCTGGGCGCGACATTGATAAAGCCCCTGTTTCTGTTGAGCCTGCTTCTACACATCTGGCAGTTATTTAACTGGATGATGGTTCTCGCACTGGCGGATTTGAGTTTTGTCCAACCCATCACCGCCTTAAGTTACATTGCGGTGGCACTGAGTTCACACTGGCTTTTCGCGGAAAATTTGGATCCTCTGCAATTCTGTGGTATCGGCCTGGTGCTGGCTGGTGTGTTTCTGGTTAGCCGCACGCAAACGGTTTCGCCTTTAACCGGGAGCAACACTGCTATTGCTCCGCCGGAGGGCGTCGAATGAATATCTATTGGATGGGGCTTTTAAGTTTTTCAGCCGCCGTCGTGCTGGAAACACTCGGACAGGTGACCATGAAAATAGGCACCCGCAACATGCCGCACGGAGCCGGTGGAATCCTGCGGCAAATCCTGACCAATTTGTGGGTACAGGCCGCCATTGTGTCATTTATGACCGAATCTATTTTTTGGACCTGGACGCTTCACCTCATGCCGCTGATTATCGCATTTCCCATGGGAGCCATCTGCTTTGCGACTGTCGCCTTATGTTCCGCCCATATCCTCAAAGAACGCATCACCGTCCAACGTTGGTTCGGCATTCTTTTAATTCTTATTGGCGTGGTCATGATCGGCATGAAAGCCTGATGCCGCCGACCATTACCCCGATCATGTTTTTCCCGCATTCTACAATGTCTTATTTTGCCGCCAGCTTGGCTGCAATCTGTGCCACATGTCTCCCCTGAAACCGGGCGATGGCCAATTCATTTTCGCCGGGGCTGCGACCGCCCTTAGCGCCGGCCAAGGTGGTCGCTCCGTAAGGCGTCCCGCCGGTGATTTGATCCATGGCCACAAGTCTTTGTTCAGAGTATGGCACGCCGACCGTAACTATGCCATGATGCAACAGCGTGGAGTGAAAACTCGTGATGGTGGTTTCCTGCCCACCATGCTGCGAAGGGCTGCTGGCAAAAACGCTGCCAACCTTACCGATCAAGCCGCCGGTGGCCCACATTTGGCCAGTTTGATCCAGAGCATTCCGCATTTGCCCGGCCATGTTTCCAAAGCGCATCGGCGTGCCGAATATGATCGCATCCGCTTGGGTAACTTGCGCCGGAGAACTGACCGGAATCTGGGCGAATGCCTTTTGCGCACCGGTGGCACCGTGCTTTTCCTGGATATCCGCGGGAATGGTTTCCGGCACGCGGAATATGTTTACCTCCGCTCCGGCCACTTTGCGTGCCCCCGCCGCTGTGGCTTCGGCCATTTGCCATACATGCTGTAAAACACCACATGAACTTTAACGGACAGGCGCAACTCGTTAAATACAAAATTTCCATCACGTTTTATCCGGTCAACGTAACCGTTCAACAATCAGCCTGATTGGGTGTGTGACACTTTACGCGGGTAGCCTTTCCGACGCGGTGATTGGCTTGCTGACGAAAAAGCGATCCGCCGAAGGCGTCACGCACCCTGGCCAAGGTAAGGCTATTTCCTGAATAGGAGCGGGTGCGGACACCCGCGCTCCCGGAGTCGCCCGCGTAAAGTGTCACGCACCCCTCGCATACCGGACTTTGCGCTTGCGTAGGGCTGGAATTAATGGGACAATAATGTACTTGTCGCCGCCGATGTTATAATCCGTCGGTTTACAGGCGTAGTTGTTGTCGTAGAGTTAGAAGGTATTTTAAGGAGCACTAAGTGGCACATTCCCTCTCGGCCAAGAAACGAGTTCGCCAGAACGCCAAACGCAGGTTGCGTAACCGCGACCGTAAGAAGATAGTTCGTGTTGAAGTCAAGAAAGTCACCACCGCTTTGGCAAAGAAGGATGTGGCCGAAACACAGACTGCGGTAAAACAGGCCATTAAGATTCTGGATCGTATGGCATCAAGAAAAACACTGCATCCCAATACGGTTGCCCGCCGCAAAAGCAAAATGATGCGAAATCTCAACAAACTTAAATCCGGCACATGATAGAAGATTCAGCAGCCCGGCTCATGATCAAGACCGTGGCACCTGTGGAAGAACACTATGTCTCCCGGGCCGGTCTGAAGTTAAGTGCGGCGCTGCGGTCTTTTTCCCTGAACGTCAGCGGATTAACTGCGGCCGATCTGGGCAGTAATGTGGGTGGTTTTGTGGACTGCCTGCTGCGTTTCGGCGCGGCAAAAATATATGCCGTGGACACCGGTTACGGTGTGTTGGCTTGGACGCTGCGCAAGGACCCGCGTGTGGTGGTTATGGAACGCCATAACGCCATGTATACCCAACTGCCCGAACTGGTGGAC
>JAJYGE010000560.1 GCA_021785155.1 Planctomycetota bacterium | reverse complement strand
GTGCTGTTGCTGGACTCAGCAGCATCCATCGGCAAGAGGCTAAATTAAGCACCGGTGATAATGCGAATTGGTGCCGCGAGAAAAACACCGGTGTCAGCCGCCGGTTAAAGGCCTTGGTAAGCGCGCCGAATTGTGATGTCATGACGTGGGGAACCGCAATAGTCGCGGCGTGGGTCGCACCGGCTAAGGGCAGTTCAACGCCAAGATGCAACACGCGCAATATTTTCCCCGCCCGACCAATCTTGACGATCACCGGCCAATTCCCACCTAACCCTCCGGCACCGGCAATATAAGGTAATGGCATAAGAATGTGCCGACGAAATATCCTAAGCCGCCGACGGACAATCGGCCCACCTCGACCATCTTCAATGGCCACGCTGATACTTCGACCTGCGATGCGCGGCAAGGCAATTTGGAGCGTCGCCCATGAATTTACATGCGGCACGATATGATCGGCCAACGCGATAGCCGCCCGGCCATCGGGCGTGTCAGCACCCATCGCGGGCGTGGCCGTTGCCGCCAAAAGCAGAATGCCGAGAAACGCCCGGTAGACAAATTCCATCATGCAAAATCGGCAACGCAACATGCACGTCACAGTATCCCCATCTATGATGAAGAGCAAGAAATCTGTCAGCCAGACGATGTGGATGTCGCGTGGGAGGGGGTGCGGAGGCGGTCCGGGGCAGTTTAATTCGACAGAAACAGTCACGGAATCACGGGTTGAAATTACACCATATCATGGTTGAATTTCCGCCATTAAGCGGTGATAACGAGGTTATGCGATATGCTGTCCCTTGGCGTTGCGGGCGATTTGGAATAAAATTAAGTTATGATCTTGGCCAGTCCCGATAACCTGAAGATTGACCTGCCGCTGGCGCGGATTGGGGCTTTATGCCGATCCTATGGCGTTCGTGAATTATGCGCCTTCGGCTCAGCGCTCCGCGAGGATTTTGGTCCCGAGAGCGACTTGGACCTGCTGGTTACCTTCGAGAACGACGATACCGGCCCTTGGGCCGGGAAATACTACGATCTGCAAGAATCCTTTAGTCAGTTGCTTGGGCGGCGTGTTGACCTCGTGAGTCGGCGGGCGGTTGAGCAATCGGAAAACTACATTCGTCGCCGGGAAATTCTGGAATCAGCCAGGGTGATCTTTGAATCGTGATAACGCATTATTATTAGATATTCTGACCTACGCCAAGCGAGCTTGCGCCTTTAACACCGGGGTAACTTGGGAACTGTTTTCGGGTGATCTGAAGCTACAGCAAGCTACGCAATATTCTCTCCTGGTTATCGGCGAGGCAGCCGGGAAGCTGTCCGCGGAGTTTCGGGCGAGCCACCCAAGGGTTCCATGGTCGAAACTCATTGCGCTGCGGCACCGCCTGGCGCATGACTATCCCGGCATCGAGTCGCCCAAGATATGGGCTATTGTTCGGGAGGACCTCGGCGGTCTGATCGCCGCTATTGAACCGCTGATTCTCCCGAGTCTTGCCGACCCCGCGGCTGGAGCAGGTCATCCTGCAACAGGTCAGACTTAGAGCCGCGATCGGAACTCATTGGTCGGTTTTGTTTTCCGGGCTTGTGGTGCGCCCGGAAGTATGCTGCCGCAGGTAATTACTGAAGCTTTGTGAAAGTGTGACAAAATCAGATGGAATCATTAAAACGGTCGTGCTGTTATTCTCGGCCCCAACTTCCGTCACCATCTGCATGCGTCGCAGCTCAATGGCAACCGGGTTATTGGCCATCTGCTGGGCGGCGTCGCTGAGTTTCTTGGACGCTTCCAACTCCGCTTCCGCCTTTATAATGCGCGCCCGTTTTTCCCGTATAGCCTCGGCCTGCATGGCCATGACCTGCTGCATTGCTTCAGGCAATTCCACATCCTTCATTTCAAAGCGTTCCACCGTAATTCCCCATGGGACGGTGGAGGTGATCATGTTTTCGCGCAACAGACCGTTGATCTTGTCCCGCTCCTGCAGCACTTCGTCAAGATCATGTCGGCCGATGATGTTACGGAGACTGGTCAACGCCAATTGATAAACCGCGGAGGAAGCATCAGCAACTTCAATAACAGCCCTTGAGGCTTCTGTAATCCGATACCAGAGAACGGCGTTAACACGTATTGTTACGCTGTCGCGTGTGATCGTCTCCTGTTGTTCGGCGGATACGGTGCGGGTGCGTATGTCAATTGTGGTTGAGCTCTCAATTCCCAGCGGTAGTATCCAATATAATCCCGGGCCACGTAAGCCGGTGAACCGGCCCAGGCGGAATACCACGCCACGCTGGTATTCCTGCGCTATACGAACGCCTGTCAGGAGTATCACAGCGATAATTCCAACGGTAACGATTATGAGAGTGGTCATAGGGCCTCGATAACATATATTCGTTCGGGTCGATCTCTTAACCGGCAACCAAACGTTACATCGTGGTCCATGTGGCGTCAAGCCTGTATTGAGAGGCAAGATGCGATGGGCGTGGCAATAAATTCGAACCAGGGGTCCGGGGTGCGAGTTTCCAGGACGAACCCTTCCTAATCGCCGGCATTTATGCTGTTGATTTCGCCGTTCGCCCGGAAAAATCACCACGCCCTATGCGATTCCCGCCCGACAGGAAGTTACGGGCCCGATGGTATAATGTGGGAGAGGTGCATCAACAGCGAACCTTGAAAAGGGCCTCACAAGATTATTTTGACGCCTGTTCGCGGGTCATTAAGCAATGCGAGGTTATATGCCGAAATCACTAAAGATACCAGCGCGGCTCCGCCGCAACCAAAACGTCACGCGGAGTCGCGGAGATACCAAAACGCGACGACGGAGCACGGATTTTGGGAAAACTGTGCCGAAAAACGCCGCTAAAAAATCTTTGCACGCTGCGAAGAATTTGACGGATTGTGGCACAAAGAATCAATTGGAAGGCATTCTCACCAACCGGCTCTCTCTGGATAATCCAGAGTACCATTTACAAAAGGTTGGGGGTCGCCTCGTCGGCAACATTATCTCCCCGACATTTCGGCGCAAGCCCGACCACAAACGCCAAGAAATGATCTGGAACGCCTTGGAGGATGAATTTGAAAAAAACTCCGTCCGGCTGGTCGGCATGCTTCTTGCTTATTCACCTGAGGAATGGAATCCGGAATCGAGTTTGGAATCGTCTAAACGGACAAGGAATCAGGGAGTTGCCCCTGCCTACCAAGACTGCGCTTCGGGCCGTTGCGGGACAGTTCATCGACAATGCTCGCAATAACTGGCGATTCCGCCATGCCGCGCAGGACATCGGATACATTGATCATGGCCCGAACTCATCCGCTGGCACGTTATACATTTCCAAGCAACGCCAGCGGGCGATCTTTGCTGGCTCGGTTCAGAATTCCCGGCTTTCCGCGGCGGCCCCCAGAGTTTACTGTCGCACATGATTGGGCAATCCGATTCCAGAAAAATGAATAGGGCGGGTGTTTCGGTGCAGTTTACCGCCGGTCTGTCCGCAGGCAAGATAAAACCATCAAAAAGTGCGAGCGATTTGATGAGGCGGTATCATTGATGGAGCCATACAGTAACAATAAATATACGCTGCGACACCGCATCGTATATAATCCTCGCAATGGGAAAACACTGGCCGCCCAGTGGGATGTTTCCGTGTTTTTCCGCAGGTGGTTCCATACCTCGCTGTTGCGGGTAAATCGGCGGTCGAATTCATCGCCCTCCCATGATTACATTCAATCATACATCCGGAGTTAAACAGATGAAGATACCCCAAAGATTTCAATTCAAGCCTAACGTCATTCCAACACTCATTCTATTGGCTTTAACATGGATTGCAGCGGGCATGCAAAATGCGCAGGCCGCGCCTTCGCCCTATTACCCAGCCCATGATCCGGGTGTTTTCGTGGTCGGTCATGCGCGATTTACCATTATTACCCCCACGCTTATCCGGATGGAATACTCGGCCACCGGAAAATTCATCAATAAGCGTTCCTATTTTGCCTATCGTCGCAACATCAAGCCGCCGGTATTTCGGACCAGTCATCACGGCCAGACGCTAACGATTAAAACTCGGGCGATGAGGCTTATATACACCCCCGGCGGAAGCGGATTTACCGCGGGCAATTTGTCCATTGCTTTCCGCGATGGGAAAGCCATGGAAACATGGCATCCCGGCATGAAACAAACGGAAAATCTGGGCGGTACGGTTCGCACGCTCGATGGCTGCAGCGGTCCGTTTCCACTGCCCAATGGCCTGCTGTCTCGTAACGGCTGGTTTCTTCTTCCGGACAAAACTTTTTTGCTTAGCAACGGCCCGAAGCCATGGTGCCTGGCGCGACCCGCGGAAACGGATTGGTATTTTTTCGGCTATGGCACCGACTATCACACCGCCTTGCGGGATTTAACCACGGTAAGCGGGAAAGTACCGCTGCCCCGGCGCTATGCGCTGGGGGCGTGGCACTCACGGTATTGGTCATTTACGCAGGCTCAATTCAAGGAACTGGTGCGGGATTACAATCTGCATCGGTTTCCCCTGGACAACATGGTTATGGATATGGGGTGGCATAAAACAGATGGCTGGACCGGCTTCAGTTGGAACCGCCATCTGATTAAACATCCGCGCGAACTTCTGGCATGGCTGCATCATCGTGGCCTGCATGTCACTCTGAATTTGCACCCCGCGGGCGGGGTGGGAAATTATGAAACGCGCTACAAGGAATTTTGCCGCGGGATGGGTGTAAGTTCCGCGGGCGGCAAGACGATTCCCTTTGATTGCACCAACCGCCTTTTTATGCACAACTATTTCCACGTTCTGCTGGACCCGTTGGAACACGAAGGCGTGAGCTTCTGGTGGTTGGATTGGCAGCAGGGTACAACGTCGGCAATCCCCGGAGTAGATCCGCTGCCGTGGCTCAATGAATTGGATTTCCGCAACAGCCAACGCCCCGGCACGCACCGGCGCGGTTTGTCCTTCAGCCGCTGGGGTGGTTGGGGTGGCCAACGCTATCCCATCGAATTTTCCGGAGATACCCATGCCATCTGGTCGGTGCTTAAATTTGAAATTCCCTTCACCTCGGCAGCTGGTAATGTGGGCTGTTTTTACTGGTCGCATGATATCGGCGGCCACATGGCTGTGATTCCAAATCCGGAGCTTTATACACGCTGGGTTCAGTTTGGGTCCGCCAGCCCGGTTTTGCGTACTCATGCCACTGCGATGGCCGGCGACTTCCACCGCCCCTGGTTTTTCGGGGCTGCCGCCACACAGGCCTGTCGCCGGGCGTTTGACCTGCGATCCAGGATATTTCCGTATATCTATACTTCCTCCTGGCGCTGTTACCACGACTCCGTACCGCTGATTCGTCCCATGTATTTTGATCATCAGGCCAACCCATTGGCCTACAAGTTTCCGGAAGAATATATGCTGGGCCGTAACATTCTTGTGGCTCCGATTGTGGCTCCGGGGCGCGGGCCGGGGAAGATCGGACACAGCGTGGTCTGGTTTCCCAAGGGCATCTGGTACAATCTATTTACCGGCGAGCACGTTAGCGGCAACCAAGTTGCCACGGTATGGGCGGCGTTGGATGAATTCCCAATTTATGCCCAGGGCGGCGTACCGATTCCCATGCAAAGACCGGTGCTGCGCATGGCCGAGCATGCTCCGAATCCGCTGGTGGTGACGGTCTATCCCGGAGCCAATGGAAAATCCATATTTTATGAGGATGATGGCAAATCCAAAGGGTACCTCCACGGCCAACATGCCATCACCGCGTTGGCTTATAAAAATTTTACGGACGGAAGCGTCGGCATAAATATTGGTGCCGCCGTTGGTACATATAACGGCGAAAAGCCGCTGCGGAATGTTGTTATTTGTCTGCCGCAAACCAGTCGGCCAAGCGCCGTGACGCTCAACGGCAAGCCATTGTCGCGAGCTGCATCGGCCACGGATATTGGCTATGTCTACCACCCCGCCACGGTGACCACGATCATCCATCTGGGCGCTACACCCGTCGGGAGGCCCGAACTTATTCATGTTTCGTTTTCACATGCCGCACTACGCGGAGAGTTGATCCGGAGAATTACCAACCGATTCAGTGCGGTCACCCGAGCAATGACAGGGAATCGTGCCCGGCAATATCCGTGGGTTTTACGTTTGGATCAAATTCAGTTTCATTTAGAAACTCTGCGGGCACAGGTCGCCGATGAGCATTTTCGTCATTGGCGGACGTGGAACCGCTACTTAACCACATTGAATGCCGAGATAGCATCTGTGGCCAGATCTCCGGTGCATGGAGGCCAATCCGGTGCCGCGATAGCACGGCAGATTTTGGCAACTGCGGCGATTAGATAGATTGGCGACAGGAGGCGAATAATTGGGCTGTATCCCGACGCCTCGGGGCTACCGCCGTCAATGAGACAGGCGGACAATTTTGGCGGGACGGGAGGCATCAAAAAAAGGCTGAGGGATAAAGGGCCGCCCGTGAAGGATTCCGCGGCGGAAGGCCTCGGTGCGGTACTGATTCCGCACGGTGTTTTTATGGGTCATGGGCCGAAGTAAGGCCCGGGCTATTAATCCTACGCCACTTAATGGTCGCATCGGGCATCGTAAGATTTGCGGGGTTAATCGCCCGGTTCCAGAACGGCCATGAAGGCTTCCTGCGGAATTTCCACCTGCCCCACCTGTTTCATGCGTTTTTTACCGGCTTTTTGTTTCTCCAGCAATTTACGTTTGCGGCTTACATCGCCGCCGTAGCATTTGGCGGTGACGTTTTTCCGCATAGCGCTGATGGTTTCCCGCGCTATGACGCGCGACCCCACCGCGGCCTGCAACGGAACTTCAAACAAATGCTTGCCGATTTCCTCTTTGAGCTTGCGGATAATGGCCCGGCCACGCGATTCAGCTTTGGAGCGGTGCACAATGAGGCTCAAGGCGTCAATGGCCGTGGCATTGACCAATATGTCCATCTTCACGAGTTCATCCGCGCGGAATCCGATAAGATCGTAATCCAGCGTGCCGTAACCGCGGGTGGCGGTTTTCAGCCGGTCAAAAAAGTCAAAAATCACTTCCGCCAGCGGCATTTCATATTCAATAATCACGCGGTTGGGACCAAGATATTCCGTCTTTTTATAAATGCCCCGGCGATCCTGGCACAATTTGGAAATATCACCGATGTTTTCCGCCGGAACGATAATACTGGCGCGAATCATCGGCTCCCGGATTTCGCGCACCTTGCTTAAATCCGGCAACATGGACGCGCTGTCGATCATTTTGACCGTACCATCGTTAAGAAGAATTTCATAGGGGACGGTCGGTGCGGTCTGTACGACCTGCACATGCTGCTCCCGCTCCAGGCGTTCCTGCACAATTTCCATGTGCAGTAATCCTAAAAATCCGCAACGGAAACCAAAGCCCAGGGCATCGGAGGTTTCGGGTTCAAAGGTGAAGGATGAATCATTGAGTCGCAGTTTCTCCAGTGCCTCGCGCAGTTGGGTATATTCAGTATCCGGGCCGGGATAAAAATCGCAGTACACCATCTGCTTCGGCGGGCGATAACCGGGAAGTGCTTCGGGAGCGGGGAAGTTGGCGTCGGTAACGGTATCGCCGATGGTAACATCACTAAGGGTTTTAATGTTGGCAACCAGGAAGCCGACTTCTCCGGCTTCCAGAGAATCCACATGCACAGCGCGCGGAGCAAACTTTCCCAACCCGGTGATCTGATATACCTGTTGCTCCCCCATCAGGCGTATCTTCTGTCCGACGATAATTTTCCCATTCATCACGCGGATGTATACAATTACACCGCGGTAATCATCATATTTGCTGTCAAAAATCAGGGCTTGCAGGGGTTTATCCGCATGTCCCCTGGGGGCCGGAAGGCGCAGGCATATTGCCCGAAGCAGTTCTTCCACCCCCAGGCCGCTTTTGGCGCTGATATGCACCGCCGATAGCGCGTCAATACCCAGCACCTGTTCCATTTCCTCGGCCACTTCTTCCGGCCGGGCGCTGGGAAGGTCAATTTTGTTAATTACCGGGATTATTTCCAGTCCCGCTTCAATGGCGGCATAGGCATTGGCCACCGTTTGTGCCTGCACGCCCTGCGTGGCGTCCACGAGTAACAGTGCTCCTTCGCAGGCCTGCAGAGCTTTGGCTACTTCATAATGAAAATCAACATGGCCCGGCGTATCAATAAGATTGAACATATACAGACGACCGTCCAGCGTATAAGGCACGGTCACCGCGCTGGCCTTGATGGTAATGCCACGTTCGCGCTCCAAATCCAGATCATCCAGAAATTGCGCCTGCATATCCCGCTCGGTAATGGCACCGGTGCGTTCCAGAATACGATCCGCCAGTGTTGATTTGCCGTGGTCAATATGAGCCACTATTGAAAAGTTGCGTATATCCATGCGTTTTGGTGCGCCTCAAAGCGCGGGTTATCAGCCACCCGCCAGACCGCCGATTACAGGCCTTTGATTATAACTTGCTTTGGCAAATCGTGATGGCTGCCGAAAGAAAATGCGGATTTTCCAAAATGGTCGCAAACCCCCGCGGCAATTGGCCGCAGCCTGAAAGGGCCGCAATAAGCCGATGCCCGGTCCATACCAGCACGGCTTCATGCCAGGCCGGCCCGGCGGTGCTGTGGAGGGAAAAATAGGCCTGCAGAAAAGCTTGCGCTTCCGGGGAACGAACCTGTCCATCGGTATCCACACACCAGTTTAAAAATATATCCACCACATCTTCCTGGGGAAATCCCACCTGGCAATTTCCCCAGTCCAACACGGATACAATCTGACGGTCCGCATCAAGCAAGACCGCCTCGGGAGTTAATGAACCATGTCGGCAATAGGTGCATTCCACGGAAATATCGGTGAGCTGCTGAATCAATTTTTCAACCTGCGAAGCGTCAAGAACCTGTTTAAGGGCGTCACAGCCGGGCACAGGTTGCCGCACCAGCGACTCCAACCGCTGGGCCAGTTGCGCGGAGCCAACCGTCATGGAAGGCCGCTCGTGGTTTAACAGCCGATGCAACCACGCCAGACGCAATCCCAGATGGCTTAACGCCTGACTGCTCCACTGCGCGACAGCCAGCGACTGGCCTTGCGGCTGCGTGGTAAGCATTAAATGCGAACCCTGCGGACCGGCGGCCACCCAGCCGGTTTCCGGGCTGCTGGCATGAATGGTCTTGGGAACCGGGAAACCCGCCGCACCCAGACGTGCCGTTAACGCTCCAGTCGATTGCAGCAACGTCGGATCAAACGCTGCGGGAAATAATAAAAGCAGGAATTCCTGTTGGCCGGCGGTTAGAAGCTCAAAGCATTCCGCCTGCCGCCCCCGTGTAATTTTGCGGAAACGCAGCACCCTGCCGATATCATAATGCCGTTCCACCAGTGCATTGAGCAGATAGGCCGTTCGATCATCCATGCCATTGTCATCCGTTATGTTTCGGTTGCGGGAGGAAGCTATCACCTGTTCCTGAAACCCATAACCGTTCTCTGTTACCCGGCACCAGTACCGGCGGCAAACTATCGCTACTGTATCATCAAACGCGGTTGCGCTTCAAACCCGACATCGGGGAATCGATTTTTCGGGTGTGGTAATACATCCGGGCAGTGTACCGGAGCACCCGATCCCCGTTTAGCCGCGTGTGCTTGCACCGCGTGTTTTGCGCGGCAGTCGTCGGTGTTGAGAAAGTAGCAGGTAAACCGCAGGGGTACCTCATCTTGT
>JAJYGE010000231.1 GCA_021785155.1 Planctomycetota bacterium | reverse complement strand
TTGCACGACGCCATCTACGGTAACTTCAGCCACCGCGCCGCCGCCGGAGGTAAAAGTAATGTGATAGAATGTTTCCCGATAACGGTAATGAATGCGGAATTCACCCCAGTTGGCCGGTAAGCGCGGCTCAAACCAGAGATGGTCGCCTTCCTGCCGCCAGCCGATAAATGTTTCGATAATCAGTCGATAGGTCCAGGCCGCCGAGCCGGTATACCACGTCCACCCTCCGCGACCTTGATAGGGGGGCATGGCATAAACATCCGCGGCCATGACATACGGTTCCACGCGATATACGGACACTTTCTCCGGCGTATCGGAATGGTTGAGCGGATTTATCATGTTGAACAATTCCCATGCTTTTTCGCTTTGGCCGGCCATGGCAAAGGCCATGATCGTCCATATCGCGGCGTGGGTGTATTGCCCGCCATTTTCGCGCACCCCGGGCAGGTAGCCGGCAATATAGCCGGGATCATTTTCCGGGTGATCAAAAGGTGGATCGAATAATTGGATTAACTTGAGGTCGTGTCGTACCAGATACCGATCCACGGATTCCATGGCCAGCCGCTGTCGTTCGGGCAGGCCGGTATTGCTGATAACCGACCAGCTTTGGGGCAGAGAGTCAATTTTGCACTGCGGGTTGTGCGATGATCCCAATGGCGAACCATCATCAAAAAATGCCCGCAGATACCATTGGCCATCCCAACTGGAAGCGGCGATCGCCGCTTCCAGTTGGGCCAGATGTTCATGGCAAACGTCGAGTGTGGCCTGATCCTGTCGTATTCGGGCCAGTGGCAGCATTTCGGACATGACCGTACGAAGAAAAAATGCCAACCATACACTTTCGCCTCGCCCGGCGCTGCCTATGCGGTTGAATCCGTCATTCCAGTCGCCGCAGCCGATCAGCGGTAAGCCGTGCGACCCGAAACGCAGGGATCGCTTCAAGGCCCTCACGCAATGTTCATAAAGCGTCCCGGTCTGATCGCTGTTTTGCGGCAGGTCGTACCAGGACTCCTCATGCTCAGCCACCGGGCGGCCCCGCAAAAAACCCGCTTTTTCATCCAAGACCCCGGTGTCCTGGGTCAGCGCAACATACCGGCAGACCGCCAGCGGCAACCATAGCAAATCATCGGAGAATTTTGTGCGCACGCCCCGGCCCGTTGGTGGATGCCACCAGTGCTGGACATCTCCTTCTTCAAACTGGCGGTTGGCGGCCCGCAGCAGATGTTCCCGCAGCAACGCGGGTTGCGCTAAAGCCACGGCCATGGTGTCCTGCAACTGATCGCGGAATCCGTACGCCCCGCCAGATTGATAAAATCCGGTGCGGCCCCAAAGCCGCGCGGAAATAACCTGATACATCAGCCATCCATTCGCCAGAGCGTTAACCGACTTATCTGGTGTTTCAAGATAGATAGATCCCAGCGTGTGATTCCAGTAGCGCCATACCGCTTCCAGCGCCCGGCGCGATCCCGACGGCGTGCGGCTGCGTTCAATGACTTGCCGCACCGCGGTGCGATCTGCTACCGCCCCGAGTATCCAGACGATTTCCTTTTGGGCTCCGGGCGGCAGATCAAAACTGGTCATGAGCGCGGCGCAGGGATCCATCCCGGCCCCCAGATTTCCGGACAGACGTTGCCGGGCCATTGCGGCCGGAGCCCGGGTGGACCCATTGCGACCCAGAAATTCAGTACGATCGCCGCTGACGGTGCGGCGATTATCGCTGATATGGGCGAAAGCCGTCCATGCTCCAAAGTCGTTACTCCACGCATTTCGCGCCAGAATGGCACCGGTGTGTTCATCCATCTCCGTCATGACGTGCGGGCTGGTGCGGACGCGACTTTCTCCCAGGGTCAGTTCCCAGTAACCGCACGCCGAAAGCCGGCGCGGGCGGTCGGTGGTGTTTTTTAATTTCAGGACATAATACTTTACCGGTTCATCAATATCGGCATATACGGTAAATTCAGAACTGATGCCCTGTTCGCGGCGTTCAAAAATACTGTATCCAAATCCATGTCGTGCCAGGCATGGATTGACGCCGCCGACCGGCAGCATGGTGGGCGACCAAAATGCTCCGGTCTGATCATCGCGGATATAAAATGCTTCACCTGAAGCATCGGATATGGGGTCGTCATACCAGGGCGTCAGCCGATATTCATGCGCATTGCCCACCCATGTATACATGCCACCGCTTTCCGAGACGACCGTGCCAAGCTGGCGTCCAGAAATAACATTACACCAGGGCGCCGAGGGCAGGTGGCCGGGACCCAGCGTCATGACGTATTCCCTCGCATCCGCGGTCAAACCGCCGATACCGTTGAACAGCGATAAATCCGCGCGCTGGGGCACGCAGGCGGGCGGTTCCTTCAAAGGCAGTGACACCGGTACGAGTTTGGCGGTGTCAATCTCCAGGTCGTGGTGGTGTGCGTCTAACTGCTCGGCCAGAGAGCCGGCGGTGTCCGTCAATACAACCGCGGCAGCCGCCAGCATGAGGGTGCGATCTTCTTCAGGCATTTGATCGGTTCGGCGAATAAAAATTCCACCCGGTTGATCCAGAAGTTTGGCATCCGGTCCGGAAGCGATAACGGCCAGAATCTGGTCATGAAGTTCCTGTCGATATCCAGCCTGGTCCTGGTTCCAGATAACCAGATCCACAGTCACGCCCTTGTAGCGCCAGTAGGCGTGGGCCTGCAGCGCCTGTCGGACGAGGAGCACATGTTCACGATCCGTTATGCGCAGCAGAACAATGGGCAAATCGCCGGATATCCCAAAGCCCCAAAGCCCCGATTGCCCGCGCTGATTCTGCCGTATAATTTCCGGCGCAGCGCGGAAGCGTGGCCCCGGAAACAACAGCGAACTGGCCAGCCGTCCAAATACCTGGGCATCGGCATCGGTGGCATTGAGTTGCCGCAGCAGAACCTGATTATGCGACCAGGCCAATTCCAGGACCCGATCCGTGAGGCGGCGATCATGATAACGCCGGTATAACACTTCGATCTGTTCGCGCGTGGCGGCGGCTCCCAGCACCACATCGATGGTGACGGTGGCATTGGCTTCAATGACCACTTCGCGGCGAATACTGAATGCGGGATCTAAAACCGCGCCGTGCGTATTGGGCAGCGGTCCGCTTTGATCCAGGGCGGCGGGTTTGATGGCGCTGCGGCCGCGCCCGATAAAAGCCGCCCGATCGGTTTGATAGGAAAAGGAGGCTTCTGTTTGGTCATGGATGGTGACCATGTGCATCATCCAGGGAGGATGCTCATCAAGGCTGCGTGCCCGGCGTGTGGCCAGCAATGTATGAAAATCCGGGGCCGCGTCAGTCTGAACAAACAAATTGCCGAACGCGGGATGCGCCGCATCCGCTGCGGGTGATGCCAGCACCACTTCCATGTATGTGGTTACTTCAATATGACGGGCCGTGGGTCCCTGATTGGTCAGTGCAATGCGACGCAGCTCAATATCATCTTCCGGGGAAACTGTTACCTGCATGAGCATGTCGATCATGCCGTCGCGACGGCGGAATTCAGCCTTGCCCTCGGAAAATGTCGCTTCGTAGTTCTGTCCGCGTCGTCCGGTGGGCTGAACCGTCGCCGACCACCAGCGGCCTGATTCCATGTCTTTCAAATAGCAGAATAATCCCCAGTTGTCGCGCGTAAAATCAGCGTACCAGCGGGTCAACGCCAGAGAGTTCCATATTGATCGGCTGCCACCGGCGGCGGTAATCATCAGGTGATAGCGCCCGTTGGAAAGCAGTTGAACTTCCGGCTCCGGTGTTTGGGACGTGGTATAAACGCGCCAGGTCAGCGGGACGGTTTCAGATACCGGACGTCGTGATTCGGCAACCTCCACCGCATGGGGATAAATGGGCAGAACATGAGGCACTTTTTCCTGCAGCAGCAACTCACCGGAGCGCAAAAGCGAATCGGCCATGAAGCGCCGTTGCATGGGATGTTGCAATAATACCGCGGTAAGCGCCAGCAAACTCATTCCTTCGTGATGCGCCATGAAGGATCGGACGGTGGCCGGTACACCCGGCCTGAATGTCCTTTGGGGGGTGTAGTCCACCGCCTCAAAATATCCGCAGTCTCCCATTCGTCCTTCCCGGGCCAGACGCACCATATTGCGATAGGCCTGCTGTGGCCGGACCATCAGTGCCAGAATGGTCGCATACGGGGCGATGACCACATCGTCGGAAAGTCGTCGCTTAAATCCCAGACCCGGCACGCCAAAGGCTTTGTATTGGTAGTGCCGCAGGGCGTCTGTGGCGTTGTAGCCGGATTCTGAAACCCCCCATGGAATTCCGCGCTGCCGTCCGTATTCAATGTTCCGATCCACCGCGGAACGCATGGTCTGATCCAGCAGGGTATTGGGATAGTTGGGCATGATCAGCAGCGGCATGAGATACTCAAACATCGAGCCGCTCCATGACAATAAGGCGACATGTCCGCCTACGCTGGTAAGCTGTCGCCCCATGGCAAACCAGGTTTCCTGATCAATTTGTCCCATCACAATGGCTACATAGCTGGCCAGCCTGGCTTCAGAGGCCAGAAGGTCGTAAAAGCCGGGATCCAGCCGATTCTCGTTGATCCGAAACCCGATCGACATAAGTTTCCGGCTGGGCACAAATAGAAGCGTAAAATCCATGTCCGCGAAAACGCGGCATTGTTGCTCCATATTTGCCAATGTCGCGAGGCGATCTTCGATCCGGCGGCTGCCGAGGGTGACGCTGCTTTGCAGCCTGCGGAGGCTTTCGTTGTCGCCGGTGATATTTTCGTTCAGCAGCGTCTGCACGAGCATCGCCGCATGCTGACATAATTGCGCCAGAACCCGCAGGCTGGAGTTGCTTTCCAATTCCCGTAGTGCAGCTATTAAATTGGCATAGGTTTCGGTGGAAGAAGGTGGTTGATGCGTATCGGCTTCCGGAAGTTGCGGTTGTTCGATCCAGGGTGCAAGGTGCAGAATGTCATCAATAAAGGCCTGGTGCTGCGATTCCAGTGCGGTTAACCACCAGCCACGTTTATCTGGGCGCGCCGTCTCGCTGGAGCCGTCAAGCTCACGGAGCATATCGCGTCCTTGTCGCAGTTGAGCCAGGATGACCCGCAGGGAATGGTGCGGCTGGGCATAAACCTGCATGAGCTGTGTGCTGACAGTTTTTATTTTCTCCGGATTGCGAGGCTCTGCATTCGCGCCATCGCCCGGCGGGGTAAAAACTCCCGCGTCATCGGTCAGAACCAGAATGGTGTCCAGAATGCCTTCGCTATAACGCGGTGGAATCAGCGGCGCCTTTTGAATCTCCGCCAGGCCGGATCCCAGAATCATCAGGTTGGCCGCGAGATTGCCGCTGTCGACGGTTGAAATATATTTTGGTTCCAGCGGGTCGAGCGTATCGGTGGCATACCAGTTATAAAAGTGGCGGCGGTATCGTTTCAGTTTAGCCATGGTATCCAGCGTTCCACCGGAGCGTTGGAGAAATATTCCTCCGGATATCCATCCGAAATCCAGTGCCGCAAGATTGGCCAGCAGGGCCAGTCCGATATTGGTGGGGCTGGTACGCCGAGCCAGCTCCGGCCCCGGAAACTCCTGAAAATTATCCGGCGGAAGATCGTGATCGGCGGCAGTGACATATTGCTCAAAATACCTCCATGTTCGCCTTGCGGTCATCCGGAGAAAGTGCTGTGACGACGGATCTATTTCAATATCCGTGTCCGCCATCGGTCGGCTTAGCATCCATGCGGCCCATGGAGAAATTGTCCACAGGAATAACACGCCCAGCGCCGTGGGAATGGCATGACTACGAAAAATGGCCAGGGCCACCAATGCGGTCAGAGCAATCACCGGGCCGGCCAACATCATTCGAAAAAATGTGCCGACTGATGAAGAGGCGACGCGTTGAACCGAACTGCTGGCCTGCCATTGCAGAAGGTGGCGGCGCGTCACGCCCATTCGTACAACGGCGGTGGCAATGGCATGCAGGTTCAGGATGGCCTGAAATGCCAGACACATCAATTCAACCGCGGCCTGAATGACTTTGAGGCCCAGGTCCACGCACCATAAACGCAGACGCATCAATAGGGGAATTTCACCGCGGATTCTGGTAAGCTCCCATAGTGCCGTCAGCAGGGCTGGCGCAAAGATGACCGATACCAGTGCCAGAGACCACATTCCCGCATCCGGGAGAAACAACCATGCTAGAAAAAACATTGCCACTATCGCCGGGGCCGTAAGACTGCGGCGGAGGTTGTCAAAAATCTTCCAGCGCGAGAGCATGGAAATTCCATTGCGTTGCCAATGATGCTGGGCACCCGGAACCCATGGCAGCAGCCAGCCGGCAATTTGCCAGTCCCCACGAATCCAGCGGTGCCGCCTATTTATTTCCGCGCCGTAGTGCCATGGATGATCTTCGAAAATAAGGATATCGCTGGCCAGCCCGGAACGAACAAGGCAGCCTTCCAGCAGATCGTGGCTGAGGATAAGGTTTTCCGGCAGCCTGCGGTGCATGACGCTATGGAAAACATCAATATCCAGAATTCCCTTACCGATGAAAGATCCTTGGCCAAATAAGTCCTGATACACATCCGATACGGCGCGGGTATAAGGGTCAATTCCAGGATCACCTGCAAACAAGGCGGAAAACATGGATCGCCGGGATGACGGCAGACTGGTCCCTGCGCGCGGTTGCAACAGTCCGTATCCTTCATCAACGATGCCGCTTTGGGCGTTGATCGTCGCAAAATTCAGCGGATGGGCCAGCGTGCCGATTAGCTCGGCAGCGGTGCCGCGCGGCAGTTGCGTGTCCGCATCCAGGGTTATTAGATATTTTGTGGTACGTAATATAGCCAAGTCGCCAATTATGGTCAGAAACGTATCCTGTTGATCGCTGCGAAGTTGACTGATTAAATCTTCCAGTTTGCCGCGTTTGCGCTCGTATCCCATCCAGAGACCTTCGCGCGGATTGTACTGCCGTGGTCGATGAAACAGACAGAATGGATCGGACGTGGCGGATCCGTAGCGGACATTGAGCGACTCAATGCCTTCGACAGCCTTGCGCAGCAGGGCTTCATCGTCCGGCATCATTTGCTTTGGCGCATCGCAAAAATCCGAAACCAGCGCGAAGAAAATATTTGGGTCCCGGTTGGCCAGATAACGCACTTCCAGAAATTCCAGCAGACTTTGAATTTCCGCCTCGCTTTCCAGAATACAGGGAACTGCCACAAGCGTACGGCAGTGATCGGGAATGCCTTTGGAAAAGTCCATGCGCGGCAATGTCCGGGGCTCAATAAGCAACGTCGCGACGTAATTGATCAATGTCAGGGCAACCTGACTCATCGGAAATATGGTCAAGATTGCCGCCGTCAATGCCAGCCATGGATTACCGGAAATCATGGCAATCAGGGGCCATGTGAACCCTGCGGTCAGCAGCACCACAAAAAACAGGTAAATCGGTAAAGCCGATGTTTTTGCGGCACGGTTGATCCGCTGTCGCAGGCTAATGCGGGCTTTCAGTAATTCCTCTAACCGCTCGCGACCACGATCTATGAGATAAAATCCGACATGACATTCCCGATCCGTTGGTGGCCGATGCTCCATGGCTTGGGTGGCCAACGTCACAGCCGCACGGGCTGGAATTTCCTCCGATAATTTATTGCGCACCGCGAGTTCTTCAACAACATGACGATAACTGTCACGGGTGCGGAAATTCATGATCTGGTATATCCCGCAGGGATCTTGGCGCAGGGTTTTCTCCACCGCGCTGTGGGCTTCAACAAAATCACGCCAGTCCAGCGCATCAATAAACCGCAAACTGCCAAAACAATTCCCCATGGATACCTGATCCGCGGCCTGCCGCCGGCTTTGTCGTTGAACCAGCATTTCGATGGTTTCACTGGATCGGGCAACCAATTGACCGATCCAGTTGAGCGCCAAGGCCAAAGATGAGTTCTGTCCCTGTAATCGGCGGACCAGCTCGGTAATAAACGCGCTGCTGAGAGGTGGATTTGATTTTACCATGGCCGCCAGAGTCACAATGGTATCATCCGGTGTTTTTTCTGCCGCCGCTATTAATTCATCAGCCCAATAATTGGCCAAATTCCGTTGCTCCCGCGCCTGGGCCAGCGGCGCGGCGACACGGCGCATATTCTCCACCAGCGCCAGCCGCAGCATGATCGGAACCGCCCACAATTCGCCGAGGCTCAAAAGTGCGCCACGTTGATAGCCGGCGAGAAATCGGTCCATGGCCTCGCTATCCACCCGGCCGTCAAGGTGGCTGATCAGGCTGAGAATTAAATCATAAACGCGCGGGTATCCGGCATGTGGCCCGTTGGACAAGGTGGGAAGTTGTCGGCTGTAACCTTTGGGCAAGTGTCGCCGAATCAGACGAATCTGTTCTTCCACGAGATAAAAGTTGTCCAGCAGCCACTCAGACGCGGGAGAAATAATCTGTTCATTGGAAACCGCTTCGTTGACAAGTTGATAGGTTTGTTGGAGCACGGTTTCGTTATCGCCGAGACGCGCCAGCAAAATCTCGGATCCGCCGTCGTGGTATAATTCATGTTCCCTGGCCAGTTCCTCCGCCAACTGTTCCAATTGGTCAATGCCCAGTAATTCCGCGCGCAGTGGCTCGTCAGTCTCAGTGACGTCCGGCGCGGCGGACTGCCTGATATTCAATCGCACCCTCCAAAAGTCCTGCAGATAAGTCCGCAACAGTCAACTCCAAAAATTCCGCTGTCGCATGCGCAGGCAACATACAATGCGATTGACAATTTGTAAGCCAATCCATGACGGCACAGCACGATGATCCGTTTTCCAACCTTCCGGGGCAGCCTGATCCTTACCCCCTTATATGTTAATAGGCTTAAAGCGGCGCAATGTCAATGCCACGCCTGTGAGAACGTTGAACAGTTCCTTTACAGTTTGGCAGTAATGCGAAGTATTTATCACTTGGCATTTGTTACGGGGCCAGAAGTTGGAAATGAGAAGTTGTAGTCTCGTCCGGATATAGGTTGTCACTTGTGGCAACGGCAAGATCAGGAGTTAAGGTATGCCGATACGTGTTGTAAAGCGGTATAATGAGTGCTTCAAAAAGGAGGTGGTTGAGGAGTTGGAGATTGGACGGTCCGGGGCGCGTACCCCAGCGCAGTTGTGCCGTGGAATTACGGGTACGATGACGTTTCGAAAATGCATGGGAAAATATGGAAGGAATCGTTTGATGGCGAAGGTGGTGCATGTGGAAAAGTCAGATGAACAAGATCTGATTCGGAAGTATCAAAAGCGCATAGCACATTTGGAAAAGGCGTTGTGTCAAAAGCAGGCCGAGAACCTGTTGAATGCGACGTTTTTGAAGTTAGCCTGCGAGCGGTTGGGTCAGGAGGAGGAGAGCTTTAAAAAAAAGGCTGATGAAAAGCGATCCACAGCGCCGGAGAGCAGCAACGGTGCGGGGTAATCTCATCTCAATGAAGCCAGAAGCCTGAACCTGGAGTCTGGAATCAAGATGCGGCGTTGCCGCGACGGTATCCGGAGCATATTATCCGGGTCATTGTTGGTTGCCGGAAATGTTGCGATACGTGTAAGTTGCGGCCAAGCCTTGAAGCGTCTTGTTTTCCGAAATAGCGTCATGCGGAATAAGCAGATAGGTCCAAGACTTGCCGCCGTTTGTGCGTTCGTGTTCTGTCGCGTATTGGCACCATTGGGTTGCCGCGGCGGCCTTGGTCTTTACGTCGGCGGAGTCCATTTCATTGGCAGCTTTGGGTTCGCAGATAAATTTCGT
>JAJYGE010000120.1 GCA_021785155.1 Planctomycetota bacterium | reverse complement strand
CCTACGACAAATTCATTGCAAAAGGCTGGGATATTGGCACAGGCCCCATGGAATCCATGTGCAAAGCCACGACCCGCCGCATCAAAGGCCCCGGCATGCGATGGGATGCGGAAAATGCCGAATCCCTCATGGCCATGGAGGCCCTCTACCAAAGCAACCTCTGGGACGCCTGGTGGGCACAAAAATACCGCCGAATCGCAGCTTAACGACTTCCCGATAAAAACGGGCACACCCGAAGTTCAGGATACCGGTCCAATACGTTGACTCTTCCTTCGCAAAAAAAGCCGAACCGGCTCTTGTCCGGAAACACACGGTCAATCGCATCGCAAAGCGCCGCCACGCGCGCATGCGATGCCGTGAATGTGTCATCGTTAAAACTCAAGTATCGAACGTCAGGGTAAAAATCCCTGACCATTACCAGTTCTTTTTCGACGTTCTCGATGCTTCGCGGCCGATACGGATGGCGTCCGCGGCCTTCACTGCAGAAATGACAGCGATACATACAACCTCTGGCCGTAATAAGCGATGGATGATACTCATTGCCATTTTCAAGCAGCGAGTAATCAGGGGCGGGAATGCGATCCACGTCCTGGTACGGTCCCAGCGATGGCTCGTTGCGTGCGATCTTCCCCTGATGCTGGTACGTGAGGCTGGGCACCGAAATCAAGGAGCCTTGCCCATATAGCACATATCGGGCCAACGCAAGCAGCGCAAACTCACCCTCACCTCGAACCACACAACGCCGCTCGGTAATATACGGTTCATCCTGGCAGGTTACATGAGGTCCGCCCAGAACCACCACCAAGTTGGGATGCCATTCCATTAATTTGTCACTTAATCGCACCACACGGTGGATATTATCGGTATCACATGTGAAACCAAGGAGGCAATGGTCGGTTTCACTTACTTTCCCACTGAGCGATTCAAGGCAGTTCGTGCCGTGGCGCATGTCGATTAAGCTGACCGGAATGCCGTTTTGACGCAACACGGTACCGAGATAAAGCAGGCCTAGGGGAGCCCCGGCTTCCTGCGCGCGTCCGCCCGCCGTCTTGATCGGGGCATTCACCAAGATGACCTGTTCATTCATGTTCCACCTCATGCGGTGTCTCCCGACCACACCCGCCGTCTCTATCCTGCTCACTGTGTAGGCATGCGAAGGAGCAGAGACCGCAACGTTGAAAACTACGCCGGGGGCGAATTATTAGAGCCGCAGGAAAATTCGGAAGAGCATTGGTCCATATTCTGGCAGCAGTCTGAGAACCAGCAACCCGCGTCATGCAGGTAACAGGTATTACCCGCCGTACATATATTGGTGTAACCACAGATATTAGAGGCGGCAGCACCGCACACATTCTGGCCGCACGAATTGGAACCGCCCGCACCGGACCCGCAAACATTCAGTTTGTCGCATGAGTTCCGATTTCCGGAACATGTGTTGGCACCGCTGCCCTTCCCGGCGCACAGGTTATGAAACCCACAGCTATCGGAAGCGTTGCCGCATGTGTTCTTCACGCCGCACGCATTGTAATTGGTGCAGCTATTGGCACCGGAGGGACCGTTGCACTGGTTGCGAGCGGTACACTGATTCGGCCCACCTGTGCAGTTGTTCTCCAGACCGCAGTTGTTGGCGGCTTTGCATATATTTGAAGAGCAATCGTTATCTACCACGCATGTATCTTTGCGATTGCAGTCATTGCTTGCGGCACATGAATTGGTCCTCCCGCAAGTATTGGTCGATCTGGTACCAGAGCCACCACACGCATTAGTGGATTTGCATGAGTTATCTCCCTTGCAACTGTTGGTGCCATGACAGAAGTTGCCGGAGACGCATGTATTAGCGTCACACGTGTCCGACTTGGCGCAGGTGTTGGTTGAGCCACATGTGTCCATTTGTGCGCACCTATTGATCGTGGCGCATTCATTGGTCGCGACGCAATTGTTCGCACCGGTACAGTTATTGCCGGATTGGCAGGTAAAATTCACGGGGCAGGCGTTGTTGCCGGGACACGAAAAAAGGGATGGGCACGTATTGGCGGTGGAGCAACCGCCGCCGGGGTGGGGTACGCGGGAAATCACCGGCGCGGCGCGCAGAACCAAGCCTCCAATACCGGCGGTGACCGCGACTCGGGCCATCGCACCGAAAAACTCTCTGCGCGTCGCCGACGCGGCCGGTGTTAACTGCGGCCCAGACCGTCCCGCGGTTGGCGGGCCATCATCCGGGGATGATGCAGCCCTCCGCATCGGTTGTTCGCTGTCGTCATGTTCATCCATATTGCCAAGTCCTTGGTTTGCAGGACACCAAACATGCCCGCCCGATGTTTCCCGCACCTCTGATCTTTATCACTTCCTATGGCCGGACTGCGATGTTAAACCCGCCAGCAGCTTTCGCACCGTGGGGGCGAGAGACGCGTGGGGATACAACAGCAAATACTTCTGATACCACTTCACAGCATCCCTTGCCAGTCCGAGGTCTTGTGCAGTTAACCCCAACTGAAAATACAGATGTTCCATGTTCGGGTCGGTGCGATTCGCGGCCAATTGATGTTGTACAACCACAAGATACGCATACCACCGGGGATCGCCACCGCCGGTTATGAAATGTGGAATAGTTTGAATACTTATGGCAGCCCCGCAAATCCACCCGGTATTTTTATATTTCGCAATTATTTGCGCAACATCCTTGAGAAATCCTTGGAAGCCGCTTACGCCGGTCAAATCGATGAAATATTGTTCTGTGATTCGGGCGTAAAACACATCCTCCTGACCGGATGGCTGACTTCGGGCGACTTTCGCATACCACGGTATCGCCTGATGAAGGAAATTAATCGCCTCGTGCCGCTGGTGCTCCTTCCAGCACAGCTTCCCCGCATATTCCAATTCCTGGGCTACCAAATAGTTGCCAACCAACCAACTCGCGGGCATAAGCTTGTCCATCGCCGCCTTCACCTGACTGTTCCTCTGAGCCAATTTAAGAAATGGGCCGACTACAGGCCGAGCACCCTTCCAATCGAATGCACTTAGCTCCATGATGTCCCCGTCGAGGCTCAGACACAATGGGATATAAATATCCCAGTACGAAAAAGGGTGCGTTTGGGACCGACGGATCGACTTCAAACCGGATCGCCCGATCCCCTTGGCGACGCCCCGCATTTGCTTAATAGCCACCGACAAAATCTTTGCGGCGGCGGAATAATCTCCAGCCATCATCAGCCGCTGAATATGGGACTCGGCCTCTTTGAGAGCTTGACATCTGCCATACAAATCTGTCGCCCCCTTCGCCGATGTGACACGCATAGCCACGCACAGCACGGCGGCTATGCCCACCATGAGCATCAACCTAATACTGCGATCCGTAGCAATTGCCATGGAAGTCTCCTTTAAAAGTCGCAACCGACCGTACCAGCCAGGAATTTCTACACTTACCGTTTGAGTCTCTGGATCACCCGCAAACGGAACATAGGGCCTGGATTTCAGTAAACCTTATGCATTCTGGGCAATAATCAGCCAAATGCCGTGGACAATATGGTGCCGCCTATAATACCAATAATATTATTCTGGAGGTCCGGTGGCTGATCATTTGAACCGCAGGAAAATCCGGAATAACAGTCTGAGTTCGAACAGGAATCAACATTCGGATCACAGATGTTTGTATACCCGCAGGTGTTAGAAGCGGTGCTACTACACGTATTCGGCTCACATAGGTTGCTGCTGCCCGGACCAGCGCTGCAAATATTCACTGTTGTGCATAAATCCTGATTTAATCCACAAGAGTTGTTGTAGCCACCGCTTCCCACACACACGTTCTTGGTTCCGCAGTTGTCGCTTCCTGTGCATTGGTTATTTTCGTTGCATGCATTGTTTTGGGCGCAACTATTGTTGCTGAGGGAGGCAGTGCACGCATTGGACGTACTACATTCATTGGGCCCACCCGTGCAGTTGTTGGTGAGCCCACAACTGTTCGCGCCCCGGCATAAATTTTCGGAATCGCATTGATTACCTTGCGTGCATACGTCGTTGGGTTGGCAAGCATTTTGGTTACTGCATGTATTGTCCGTTCCACATGTATTGATAAAACCGCCAGAGCCTCCGCAAGCATTGGTTTGGCAGGAATTATCCTTCTTGCAGTTGTTGCTGGCGTTACAGTAGTTGCCGGAGGAGCACGAGTTGTTAACGTCGCACGTATCCGTGTTAGAACAGGTGTTTGTAGAGCCACATGTATCCTGCTGTACGCATTTATTGACCGTGCTGCATTCATTAATCGCCGTACAATCGTTAACGCCGGTACAATTATTGCCCGATTGGCAGACAAAATTCACGGGGCAGTTGTTGTTGCTGGAACAGGAAAATTGTGAAGGGCATGTATCTACAGTGGAGCAGCCCGGCGGGGGAATCTCCTGCGCGGGTGCGGGCGCTGGAGTTGCGCGCAGAATCAAGCCCCCGATGCCGACGGCGACCACGATACGGGCCATGGTTCCGACAAACTGTCGGCGCGTCGCCGATGCTACCTCCTCCGGTGTTGACTGCTGCCCAGGCCGCTTCGCGGTGGGTGGGCCATCATCCGGCGGTGGGGCAGCCCCCCGCATCGGTTGTTCGCTGTCGTCACGCTCATCCATGTTATCCATATAAATTAGCTCCTTAGCCTTCAGGCCATAAAAATGGTCACCACTTATAGTTGAAAATCCAATCTATCAGCTGTTTGTAAAACTCCGGCGACTCGGCTGCGGCACGCTCCATATAGGTCTTAATTTCACGGTATATAACTTGTTGGGCTTTGCAATATCCCTCACCCGGTGAAAAGAGATCCCCGTTTGTCTGCCAATTGGCGGCGATGCAGGGGCAGCCACAATACCGAACGGCATCGCAAGTTTCACAGGGGGCCTTGATGTCTGTTATGGGATTTATTGCCAACAGGGCATCGCGACGCGCCGGGTGAAATCCGCCGTTAACATGGCCGATTACCAGTTCCTCCCTCGGCTCGATCCCATTAAAGCGATGGCAGGGCCAGAGGAACCCCTCGACATCGACATGCAGCAAGCCCCGACCGGCTCCACAATGGTGATTTTGCCTTGGTTCCCTTTGCGATCTGACAAAGCGATCCACCATTGTCAGTACGTAATATCGATTATCGCGCCGCATGGCGTTGAAATAAATATCTAGGACCTTCCGTATTTGCAACCTAAGATCGGCCAGACATTCAGAGGCATTCCATTTCTCGCTGTTGGCGAGAGCAAAAGCGACTTTCAAAAAGCCCTTCTCCAAAAAATACTGATAGCTTTCCGCGAGATGCGGAAGGGTTTCGGGGACAATGGTACTGCGGGCGTGAACGGTGCGCCACGCTTGAAATATCCGGGGCAGATTGCGCTCCACCACGGCGGAACTGCCGCGCCCATTGGCAAATACGCGGCAGGAATCCTGCACACAGGGAATCCCATCCAACGAGGCGTGAATGCCGATCTTCCAGAAGCGAAAGAAGGCCAGATGCTCCTCCGTAAAGAGCGTCAGATTGGTGGTGATGCCCACCTGCAGGTTTTTTCCCCGTTGCTGACAGTAGTTGAAGGCAAAGGGCATCCACTGCTTCAACAGATCAAAGGCCATCATAGGCTCACCACCCAGAAGTGAAATAACCAAATGGTTAGTTCCGTTGGAATGAGCGACAATCCAGCGCACCATCTGCTGGGCGGTTTCCAGCGTCATCTTCCTTCGCAGTGCCAACTCGCCCTTAAAGCAATAGGAACAGCGCAGATTGCAATTCTCTGTCATATCGGCATCGAGCGCCGAAAGGCTCATCCTTCCCGGCGGGGGAGATTCTGCTGGAAATTCCAACTCCCGTTTGAATAAACTGCTGTAAAACCGTGGCATATCAAGCCCTCACACATGGCAATGACGCTGGAGAAGACACAATTGATATTTGGCCTTTGCGGCATTGAAAACGAGCTGTCACGGGTGACGCCTCCGGATTTGTAGAGAGGGCTTCAGTGAGCAGCCGCGTCATGACGCCCATTCGTACCGGACATAGAAGCTCCAAAACAGCCAGATCGACGGACATCGGCTTGACAGGTTCTCCGGCAATAGAGCAAATCCCGCCGCACCAAAGCTTGAGCGGACAGGCTTCACACCTGGCCTCGCACGCCTCGATGGCAGAACTGGAACTAAGCGCGTCCACTCGATTAGCTGGATTAGCCGGAGCATCAGCCCCGCGTTCCCGCGGCAGTTGTGACAAAAATGTTTCAGCATCAACAACATGGCAGGGATTCCGCCGAGCGGCAAGCAGGCCCGGAGCGAAGCGACCGTCACCATCAACAAAAACTCCGTCGGTCATTCTACCGCAGTCAAGATATGAGATCATTCGAGCTTTAAGAGCCGAGTATAGAGTATTTTGATGTGCTAAAGGCGGATGTTGCTCAATAAAGCAGAGTAACGAGGCGATGGAGTCATCGGTGGGCAGCATGACCCGGTAAGAGGCCAGTGCCCTCTCCGGCGTGCGCAGTGGAATCGAAAATGAATACTGAAAGTCATTCCCCCATTGTTCCCGCAGTTTTTCCAGAAGTTGCTGGGCGCACCCTGACGTGATCTGATTCAGCACGATGACAATGTTAGGAAGAAAGCCCCACCGTTTTATCAGCGGCGTAATATTTTGGATTTCCTTATCGGTTACCGCGCGTTCCACCAAGATATTCAATCGCAAGCTGGGTGCGAGACACATTCTCACGATTTCGGTATTTGCGGCCACATAATTCCATCGCAGGTTCACGCAAAAGGCCATGGCGTCTCCACTGAACGGCAAAAAACTCGCCATCCACTGCACCCGTGGTATGACAATATCACGCAGTGAGCCGGCCGCAAGATCTCCACACTCAAAAATAACCCTCAACGAGCCATACCTCGGGCTACATGATCGAAGATAGCCGCCAAGAGCTTCAAGCCCGTGCTCCGTGGCGGGCAGGTTCCGGATACGACCGCTCATGGTAATCCGGAATTCTCGTGCCGGACCGCCGGTATACATAACCTCTTCAGGTGATAAATCGGGTGCCCCTGTACCAAGCAGGATTCCGCGTTCGCGAAGCATTCCCACGACATCAATCGGTAATTCATTAAATCTCCCATTATGGAGTAGTGACAACAACTCCTCCGCTTCCTGATCACTGCCGTCAAGTTGAATCGGATTCAACCGCGATGTATTGAAGAGCCATGTTCGTCCATCCGAAAGCCGACACGATTTGAAGTGGCGGGAGAGATGTAATGCACAATCCGGAATTGTCGTAAGCGGTGATATCGCTGGCATCATTCCTCCTGCCACCTGATCGCATATCCCGTCGAGACGATCTGATAAGGAAATCCTGTCATATATATTATTGCCACATGAGGGCCCAAACGTGGGATGGGAAGTCGATTTTTTCAGCGAGGCACCTTCGAGGCGGGCTGGACGGAGCGAACCAATACGGTTGTGGGAATAGGGTTTCCCACCTCGCTGCATCTTCAACTCCGTCGCATTTAGCAAGGCGAGCAAGCGCTTTCGGGCCTCACGGAGCCTATCCCGCAACTGCGGCAAAGTGCATTGGAGACGCTCCGCCGCATCGGACCGAGACATGCCGTTTATGTAGACCAGTTGAAAAGCCTGCCTCTGTTTACCAGACAGATGGAAAATCAGATTCACTACGTGCTGGAACAACAATTCAACATCGCCGAAGGGTATTGACACCTTGCGATTAACGACGGCGTCGTCAATCATAGCCAGATCGCACAAAACAGGGGAATGCCGCCGGAGATGGTGAGCCACAACATGTCTCGCGACACCGCTTAACCAGGGCCAGGCCGGATACCCTTCGCGGAAGCTGCCAGCGCCATTGTAGACGCGAATAAACACCTCTTGGACAATATCCTCGGTGTCTTGCCTCATTGTTGGTGGCAGTCGCCGATGAATGTATCGCCGGAGTGGATGGGCCGCGATCCGATAAAACAGTTCGAAGGCGGCCATATCACCACGGCGAAATCGGCCCAACAGATGTCCCGCTTCATCGAGTTGTTTGTCGCGTTGTTCCATCACTGCGGTATATCCTTCCTCCAGGACCTAGAGTGCGGGGACATCGACCTGAATTTCAATTTTCTTAAATATCGCCGAATGACGCCGAACTCGTGGCCGCGATAGGAATAAGGCCAGCCGTTCGAGCGCAAAGCCTTTTCAATTTGCCGCGAGGTGAGGATTCCGCGAGATTCCTCGGTTGCCTCCCAGTGGTGAAACAGGCACAAATGGTAATAACATTGTTCCGCGATGGCGGCGGAGGTGGGAGATTTCGAAATTGCTCCATAGTTCGCCACGCACCAGCGCAGAAGTACGGTATAAGCCAATTGTTGATTGGCCGCCCAGGCGACGGGATCGCGATGTTCCAGCAAATTCAAAGCCTGCATAATATCTGCGGCCATGGCAACGTCACGATTATTCGCAGATTTGGTTGACGGGTTGCCGGTAGGATCATCGGCAGGATGCCGATGCCACGGGATTTGGCCGCTTCGCCATCTGGCCGCCAATTTTGTGCGAACTTCACGCCTTTGTTTTTCATGGGCCAGCCACGCGCGGTAGCCATAATAATAGGGTGCCGGGTGCTGCGAAAGCGGGTCCAGCATCGCCGCTTGGAGAATGGTGTTGAGTGAATAATTCTTTGCGACGCGGACCGCCAGTTTCATCGGGCCACGCACCAAGAACCGCCTCCAGACTCCGCCACAGAAGGCCACCACTCGGCTTTGTGTCGTGCCGCGCATCTTTGCAAGCGACGCCGTATTGGGTTGCAGCGCGGTGCCGAAATAGTAGGATGGAGGTAGCGGAATGGCTGAGACAACGTAATCCCGATTGCGGTTCCAGCCGTCGTGGCCATCCTTGTTGAAAAAATAGAGCGACAGCATATAGGCTCCCGCCGGAATATGCAGATAGATGTATAAATCCGGCCCCTGCCAAGCCGCAGGATAAGACTCGCCGTGGTCATCCAGTTCGGCCTCTCTTCGATTTGCTTCGGCAGTCGCGGTGCCGTCGGCGACACACTGGTCAAGAAATATTTTCGGCAATTCCAGAACACGTTTTTTTGCGGTGCGCAACCACGTTACGTGGTAGCGAACCGCATCGCCATCCGGCAGATAATATGGCCCGTTGTCATGCCGTCTGTGATGCGGACCAATTCCCTCCTCATGGTGCAATGTTATTGAACCCGGGGCCCAGACGTAGTCGCCGACATTGGGAGGTGGCATGCAAGCAAACAAACACGCCCAATACCTGCCATATCTTCCCAGCCAAGTTCCCTGCGTGCGCCAGTCATCAGTAAGGGGAACGATTTGTGGTTTCGTGGATGACGCTGGTAGATCGTTTTTTTTTTTTTAAAATACTCTGGTACAGCGCTGCGAGTTGTCCGATGCTCGGCACCCTGGCCGGGACCGGCAGATGGGCGTGCCAAAACGATCTTGGCAGCCAATCGGCAGCCCAGTTATACATCGCACGGACGGTGCGATCCCAAGGCGATTGTGTTTTACCGGTCAGGCGGCAGATCGATACGCCTGTGCCATAATGTCCGATCAAGACCCTTCCGTGCTTTAATGGCAGAATCGCTGAAATATAAGATCGCATGGCCGCCGCATAATCAAAGCGGCTGACCTGGGTGTCCGAGATCGCCGCCGGTGCCGGCGGCAGTTTGTGAATATTTCCGTCTTTCTGTAATCGAGCCTGCTGTGCCTCCCACTTACGCCGGGCAGCCATGATGGCGTTAAATTGCCTGATTTTCGGCGTCATCTCCGCCACATCGCCCTGGCCGATGTCGCTATGACCAAGGGAATTAAACCACATGCCTGATCGCCATGTTCCTAGCCACAACTCGCCGATCG
>JAJYGE010000591.1 GCA_021785155.1 Planctomycetota bacterium | reverse complement strand
CCAGCGCCAAGCCCATTTCGGGCTGGTGGCCCGAGCAGTTAAATCTCAGGGTGCTCTATCAGAATTCCTCTTTATCCAATCCAATGGGCACCGACTTTCACTACGCCGCAGAATTTAAGAGCCTTGACCTTTCCGCCTTGCAAAAAGATCTCACGGCGCTGATGACTGACTCGCAGGACTGGTGGCCGGCCGACTTTGGGCATTACGGCCCCCTGTTTATCCGCATGGCCTGGCACGCCGCCGGTACATATCGTATCGGCGACGGACGCGGTGGCGCCGGCTCAGGGCAACAGCGTTTTGCGCCGCTTAATAGCTGGCCAGACAATGTTAATCTTGACAAAGCTCGCCGATTGCTTTGGCCGATTAAACAGAAATATGGCCGCAAAATTTCATGGGCCGACTTGCTGATTCTCGCCGGTACCGTCGCGCTTGAATCCATGGGCTTTAAAACCTTCGGATTCGGCGGCGGCCGACAGGATGTCTGGGAACCGGATGAATCGGTCTATTGGGGGCCTGAAGGCAAATGGCTTGCCGATGAGCGCTACCATGGCGACCACGAACTCGCCAATCCACTCGCTGCCGTCCAGATGGGGCTGATCTATGTCAATCCTGAAGGCCCCAATGGCAACCCTGATCCCATTGCTGCCGCCAAGGACATCCGCGAAACCTTTGCACGCATGGCCATGAATGATGAAGAAACCGTTGCCCTTATCGCCGGCGGCCACACTTTCGGAAAAAGTCATGGTGCCGCCCCGGTCTCGCATGTGGGACCCGAGCCGGAAGCAGCCCCTATTGAAGAGCAGGGCCTTGGCTGGAAAAATAGCTTCGGCACCGGAAAAGGCGGCGATACCATCGGTGGCGGACCTGAAGTTACCTGGACCACCACACCCACAAAATGGAGCAATAACTTTTTTCAGAGTCTCTTCGGCTATGAATGGGAACTTACCCGCAGCCCGGCCGGCGCACAACAGTGGACGGCCACAAACGGTGCCGGTGCCAATACCGTTCCAGACGCGGCTGATCCATCCCGGCATCATGCGCCTACCATGCTTACGACCGATCTTTCCCTCCGGTTTGACCCGGTCTATAACAACATTTCGCGGCGATTCTACGAACATCCCGATGAGTTTGCCGACGCGTTTGCCCGGGCCTGGTTCAAACTCACGCACCGCGACATGGGTCCGCGATCACGTTATCTTGGCCCGCTGGTGCCCAAGGAGGAATTAATCTGGCAGGACCCGGTTCCCTCCGTAAATCACCCGCTGATCAATCAGCCGGACATCGCGACACTCAAGGGCAAAATCCTCGCCTCCGGCCTGTCGATTTCACAATTGGTTTCCACCGCATGGGCTTCAGCCTCAAGCTTCCGCGGTTCGGACAAGCGCGGCGGAGCCAACGGCGCCCGCATTCGTCTGGATCCACAGAAGCATTGGGCGGTTAATCAACCCGATCAGTTGGCCAAGGTGCTAAAAACCCTTGAGGCCATTCAGCAGGATTTTAATAGCGCGCAGTCCGGCGGCAGGACCGTATCACTGGCAGACCTGATTGTATTAGGCGGATGCGCCGCCATTGAGTTGGCGGCAAAGAAGGCTGGCCATACTGTGACCGTACCCTTTTCTCCGGGACGCACCGACGCCACGCAGGAACAGACCGATGCCGCCTCTTTTGACTTTCTTGAACCCATCGCCGATGGCTTTCGCAATTATGTCAAGGGACAACTGGGCGTAACCTCCGAAGCGTTGCTGATCGATAAAGCCCAGCTTCTGACGCTTACGCCACCTGAAATGACCGTCCTCATCGGCGGCATGCGCGTGCTCAATACCAACGTCGGCCAGATGCAGCACGGCGTTTTCACCGCGCGCACCGAAACGCTCACCAACGATTTTTTCGTGAACCTCCTGAGCATGGACACGCAATGGAAACCCCTCTCAGATGCCAAAGATATATTTGAAGGACGTGATCGCAAAACCGGTGCGCTCAAATGGATTGGCACACGCGTCGATCTGATTTTCGGCTCACATTCCCAACTGCGTGCCATAGCCGAAGTGTACGCCTGCGCCGACGCCCAGGAAAAGTTTGTCCGCGACTTTGTCACCGCGTGGAACAAAGTCATGAACCTCGACCGCTTCGACCTCATGTGATCACGCGGACGACGTGCACAAACGTATCGCAAAATTGCAACGCAGTGCTTCACCAAAGCAACCTGCCCCGGGAGATTATTGGCGCAGGAGACCAAATCCTTCCGGCCCGCAGTACTTCATCTACTGGCCGATACCGCTGATTAATGACAAATTGGACCCTTGCTTACCCACGAGGAACTCGCCGCCCGCGCGGACCCGGCATTACGTTCGCTCTTCAACAACCCGGCCATTACTTGGACAGGCTCCGAGGACCAGACTTTTGAGAAATACTCTATTTCCGCAGACAACGGACCTTGACGTGGTCCGTTGAAGCGGGACGCGTTGTATTTTCCCACAAATCGTTTGCCGGGGCCGCCAATGACGCGCATTGTTTATCGTTGCCGCAGGATGGTGGCCGATTTCGCCAGTGCTGGGTTACAGGTGGGGAATGCCGCGGTCAGACGGGTAACCAGTGAAGAGAGTACGGGCATTTCACTTGCGGCATGACCGAGCATAATGGCGGTGAGGCCGGCGGCTTGAAACGCCAGCATATCATGATGTTTCAATTCACCGGTGATCACACAATCAAGTTCCGCAGCACGTTGTAATGGCATGGTTCCACAACTTCCGGCGACGATCCCGACGGTTTTGATGCGGCGTTTTTCATCGCCCAGAACCTGAACAGATTTAAGGCCAAGCTTCTGTTTGCAGCGTTGCGCCAGACTGGCCAATGTCTCCTGGGTTCGTATATCGGCGATGCGGCCCATTCCCGGCTCCCCTTTTTCCGGCTGCATGACCAAAAGGTCATATGCGGGTTCCTCATAGGGATGGACACGACGCAATGCGGCGACAACATCCTGAATGTGGGTTTCAGGAAGTATTGTTTCAAAACGGATCTCGCGAACGAATTCCATACGTCCTCGGGTGCCAACGGCAGGCGACGTGGAATCGTCGCCGAAAAACGTTCCGGTACCAGGTGTGCGAAAACTGCACTGTGTGTAGCGGCTGAATTTGCCGATTTTTCCAGCCCCGGCGTCGAACACGGCCGCGGCAAGCTCCTCAAGATGATTCTCCGGCACAAAGGTCACCAGTTTCAGGTGCTTCAGAGCCGGCTGGCGCAAAATGAGCGAGCCGCGCGGTGGTAGGCCCAGAGCTTGCGCCAGGACATCATTGGTGCCGAAAGATGCGGCATCCAAAGCGGTATGCGGGCTGTAAATCCAGACTTTATTTTGAGCCAGTTCCATGGCCAGATCAGCGGGCGTATCACCTTGCACACAAAGCCGATCAAGCGATTTAAATATTGGCGGGTGATAGCAGATCAGTAGATCAATAGATTCGCTGAGGCATTGATCGCGCACAGCAGGGGTTAAATCCAATGCAATAAGAATATGCCGAATCTGCTGCCGATCGCGCACTTCCTGGCGCGGGCCGACCAGCAAACCCACTTTGTCCCAAGGTTCCGCGAGATGAGGCGGAATAACGGATTGAAGATAATCAAGGATATTTTGTAAAGTCGCGATGACGTTTGGATCATCATATTCTTCCATGGCATAACGCGCGGGTGGCTTTTTGCGTGCCGCGCCAGGAGTATTCTTGAACGGCTTAATGCGCTTGGCCATGGCTCTGCTCCTGAATAAATGCGTTATACAATGCGCCAAGGCGAAGTGTCAGCGGCCCGGGCTTCTGATCTGCCACCGCATGGCGTTCAACATACGTTACAGGCATTACACCCATGATGGCATTGGTTAGAAATATTTCCCGGGCGGAAAGCACATCATGAATGGTGATCATCTGCTGTACTGCGGGAATATTATTTTCAGCACATAATCGCAGGATATGCTTACGCGTAATTCCAGGCAATGCCAGGCGCGGTGCGAAACTGTTGCCATCACCAGTGCCAGACGGGGGGACCGGTACGGGGAAGCTGCTGGGAGGCGTAGCGACCGTGCCATCAGCGAAGACGATAAACACATTACTGACACAGGCTTCGGCCAGCAGTTTATCAGCGCTGGTAAACCAGAGCGCCTCACCGGCGTGAACAGCGCGGGCCTCGCGCAGGGCCAGGAGTCGATCCAAATAGCTGGTGGTTTTGTGCCCCGTCAGCGGCCCAAGTGGATTTTGAGCATATCGAGAAACAATCACAGCCATCCCCTTTTCATACAGGGCCGGGGCATAAGGTTCAAAGGGAACCGCGGAAACGACGGTGGTTAAGGCTTCGTCGGCGTTTTGGCGGGTGTCGCCGCGACTAATGGTAATGCGCACCCGGGCATCACTGATATTATTCAATTCCAGCAAATCGGATATCCAGCCGGTCGTGATCTGAGGATCAAGTTGAATATCCATGCCCAGGCAGCGGCCGCTTTCGGTAAGCCGCTCAAGATGATCCGCGAGATTCAATGGTGTGCCGCGCAGAACCCGGATGGTTTCAAAAAGGCCCGCCCCATGAAGCAAACCGGCGTCAAAAGATGAAATATGGGTGTCTTCCGCGGGGGTGATCTGACCATTAAGTACAATAACATCTGACATCTTTTAGCTCACTTGTCTATATGTACAATATCACGTCGGCCAGCATTGGGAAAGCTGGAGGAACTCGTCCGGCGAAAGGGCCTCCGAGCGACGCTTTGGATCAAAGCCGATGGTGCGCAGATTTTCCAGCACTTGCACTGCGATCGTCGCATCGAAAGAATGGCGAATGGCATTGCTGATATTTTGCCGGCGATGGGAAAAGAGGTTCGATACCGTACACTGCAATCGTTTAACATTTCCGATCCGCCGCAATTTCTCCGCAGAAGGAATAATTCGCACCAGCGCGGATTTGACTTTGGGAGGCGGCCAGAATGCACCGGGAGGAATATTTGCCAGCACTTCCACATTGGCCATTAACGAAATTAATACCGAAAGCGATCCGTAATGTTCAGTCCCCGGTACGGCCCTCATGCGTTGTCCAACTTCCCACTGCACGGTAAAGACAAGACGCTCAAAGTTCACGTTACCATTGGCACTATCCTCTGAAGCAGCAACGCATTGGGCGGCAAGAATATCGACGATCAGCGGACTGGCGACATTATAGGGAAGATTGGACACGAGTTTTACAGCACCGGCGGATGCCATCGGTTTAAGTGCATGCAAAGCGTTGATCACCAGAGGATTCAGGCAATGCTTGCCCGCCAGCACATCGGCGGTTATCCAGCGCACATTGGACAACTTTTCCCAATACTGCGAAGCAGCCGCCAATAACGGAGCATCAAGGTCTACGGCCAAGACCGCGTGGACAAGCGGTGAGAGGCGGGATGTCAAGTTGCCCGGTCCGGGTCCCACTTCCAAAACAATATCTTCGCTCGTTAGACCAGCGGCAGCGATGATCTGATCGAGCACCCGTGGTTGCATCATAAAGTGCTGGCCAAGGCGTCGCGTGGGTCGTGTGCCCGCGGCGGCCAGGATTTCTTCAATTTCTTTTCGTTGCATCGATGCGTTCCAAACCGTTATACCAGCGGATGTTCAAGGTGCTTTGATCGGCCCGGAATATGCTATGGTTCCGGCACAAGTTCAAAAGTAAGCGCTGCAGGCCGTCGCCGGCCAGAAGCATCAACGGAAGGCCCGCGAATGACAAGCTTGTCAATAACCAGTTTCCGGTGATTCAATCGAAGCTCCGCAGGAAACGGTTTTCCGGAAAATATTGCCGCAACGGAATTAACAATTTGCGGCGTAGCAGCGCGGGCGTAACGCGGCCCGGCATAAACATTAATAATTTTTTGCACCACCGGGGACAGGCGCGGCAGCACCGCTTTCAACCGATCTGTCAGCAGCGATGGGGGCAAGGGAAAGTTACCGATCCGCAGAGAATTTATGGTGATTGTGGCCTGCGGTGGCGAACCGCCCGCGGGAGTTAATTTCACATTAACGCCCACGCTCGCAACCGCATTTCCCGGTACGCGGCTGTCCTGGGCGGCGAAGGTGATTTGATTGTCCGTAAACCGGACGTAGGGATCCGTTAAGCCACCGGGATTGTGCTGCGTTTTCGATTTTTTCGGTACGCCATAGGCAACCGCCAAGAGGCTGTTTATTTCACGCTGGGTAATCGTCCATGTAATGGCACCCGGATGCGGGTTTCGCAATTTATTCCTTAACGCCATCAGTGAGGCCTGCGCATGATCAGCCTGATTGTATACCGCATCATTCATGGTATGAATCGGACGATACCAGTACGGCGGTAGAATCATCAACGCGGCAATGGCGGCGATAATCAATCCGACGAGGATTAGTACCGCCAACAACCAGCTTGTCGTTGATTTTGGCCGGTAACGCCCGCCGAGGAATAAAGAGCGTCTGCGAAGACGACTGGAGGTGGATGTTGTTTTCATAAAGGCCTCCGGATCATGACGCGCCAGTTGGCTTAAGCGGTAGGGCCGCGGGCAATGTTGGAATGTGTATTTGCATGGCATTGTGTAACCGCAGTTGCTTAAATGCTCCCGCATTGAGTTCAATGGCAAAGCGAATTGCCTGCCCGCTGGGATACAGCTTTTTTCCGTTATCCGGTTGCATGGTGTAATGCCGGACGATGACCCCATGCTCATTAAGAAACAGCAAGTCCAGCGGAATCAGGGTGTGCTTCATCCAAAAGGTCACCGGTCCGGGGTGGTGGAAAACAAACAACATGCCACGATCGTCCGGCATTTTACGAATAAACATTAAACCGCGATCCCGCGTGCGCGCGCAAGCCGCAACCCAGAGTTTAACTGTTTTATTACCGAGTTTCACATTGACAATCGGCAGTTTTGGGTATCGGGCGGTTCCGCCGCGCACCGGTCCGGCGTACCCTGCCAGATAAACTGTTAAGACGATTAATGCCAGCATCGCAGGAACAGTGCCCCACCTCCCCAACCGGCACGCACCCCGGCATATAGATAACACATTATTGGATTTCATCCAGTACATCCTGACAACCAACATCCACGGTGGTTATTGTAACGCGAAATCACATTTTCGGGGCATACCAAGTCGAGAAAAAAGCCGGATTGGCGCGGCCATGTTTTATTTACTTCAAAAACGTAAAAGCGACATGGTGTCAATTTTGAATGTGACACGCTGGCGTTCCAGTTCTCAAGAGATACTTTTTTCAACATACGCGGCGGCAGGTCCGAATCGTGCCGGAAGACAACGAGATATCGATTTCTAATTTGAGGGAAGGACATTTAACACATGCAGGCCATTTTGTGGAATGGATTCAACGTGGCCATCACAAAATGCCGCGTTGGCATCGCCAGTGGTGGGTGTATAGGAATTGTGCCGATAGCGCAAGCCCTGATGGTTGATGATCACTGTGGTGGCATCGGTATTTCCGGGATTCGCAGGTATAACCGTTGAATTGGTGTAGCTGCCATATTGCCAGGACAATTGCGCGGGCGTCCATGAGAACAAAAATGAAGCGCAATTTCCACCGGGAAAACTCTGGTTGGTGTCGCCAATTTCGATAACTTGCGCCGGGTCGGGAATCGCACTGTAATTGAGACTTTGGTTCAGAGCATTGCCCGTCACGGGATTGGTAATCGGAACAAGAAATACGTTGGGATTGGCGGCGTAATTAAGTCCCCAGAGTGTTGTCATCGGTTCTTGCCGATCCGGGCACCAGAATATCGAATCCCATTTATCCGCGAGATCAGCAGGAATATTCTGCCCGATAACACCGTTATTGGTCTCCGGCACCGGCGGACCGACTAAAAGATAAAAATCGAGATTCGCCCACTCGCCAAAATACGAATGAAAAGAACTGACGGGGAAAGCTGGATTACCGTAGGTTCCATACGGTAAAACACCTTGCGATTGATTGATGTACAACAATGTGACCTGTCCCAAACTGCGTAATGTCGCCGCGCAGGCGGCTGAACGCGCCAATTCTCTGGCCCGCGAGATCGCCGGCAACAGAATGGAAATCAGAATCACAATAATCAGCATGACCACAAGTATTTCGATGAGAGAAAAACCGCGAACGCCCCGGCGATCATTTGCTTTGATGGAGCAAAATGGAAGCAGTTTCTTAGCGTATTTTATGGCATCGCGTTGATTTCTTTGGCACATCATTAAGCCTCGCAAGGAGTTTCTGCGTGGCCAATAAATCCAGCCAACAGCGCAGAGGCAACTGTTCATATCGGCATAAGAGCGCGGATAATTCAGAACATATTACTTTTGGGACGTTCACAGCGAAGGGCGAAGAATTATCGGTCTTGCGTTCTATTTGGGTGCATGATCCTGGAGGGTGCGATAACTAAAAATCCGTGAGCGCTTTGGGCGGCAGAGCCGCACGCAACGCATTAAGTACGGCCAGCAGATCGATAAACTCCTGGGAAACCGCCCCGGCCACCGGTGGTAATAGGCCAAAGGATGCCAGCACCATCCCGATGATGCTTAAGGCCATGCCGCCCAAGGCGCTTTGCAGGGCCACATTTCTCATCCGACGGCTGATGTGAAAAAACTCATCCACTTTTTTTAACGAGCTGTCCATAATAACAGCACCGGCAGCCTCAGTAGTTATTTCACTGTTCTGCCCCAGCGCCACCCCCACCGTAGCCGCCATCAGCGCCGGTGCATCGTTTATGCCGTCACCGATGTAAAGTGTGCGGGCTTTATGCGTTTCGGCTTTGACGATATTGAGCTTCTCTTCGGGCGTTTGGCCGGAATACACTTCCGATATACCCACGCGATCGGCCAGATAGCGCACTTCAGATTCCCTATCTCCGGATACAAGCATGAGGCGGTCAAAACGGTGCCGGGGACCCAGATGTTTGACAAATGAGACGCCATCCGCCCGTGGCTCATCGCGAAACTGAAAGCTCGCGGTATACGCACCGTCAATGATGACCAAACATTCCAAACCGTCACCATGCGGCGGCAGAAATGACTGAGCGGAGGGATCACGGTCTAAGAGTTTGCGACGGCTGGTAATTTCAACCTGATGGCCATCAATAGTACCGGTAAGTCCAGCACCCGGTGGTTCGCTGATTGCGGTAGCCTCGCGTTGTGACAGGCCGGCATCCGCCGCTGCTTTGACAATCGCCCCGGCCAGCGGATGTTTGGAATAACGCTCCAGGCTGGCAGCGAACATGAGACTTTCATTGCCATCGATGCCGGGCTTGCTGTGCACGGCCGCAAGGCTCGGTTCGCCATAAGTCAGTGTTCCAGTCTTGTCAAAAATAATGGTGCGGCACGCTTCAACCTGTTCCAGCACTACCGGCTTTTTAATAATAATTCCCCGCCGGGCCGAGAGTGAAATGGCTCCAATAATGGCCACGGGAATGGCAATTAGCAACGGGCATGGCGTAGCGATGACCAATACCGCAAGAAAGCGCACCGGCTGACCGCTGATGAGCCACGCAAGAATCGCCACGGCCACAGCCAGAGGCGTGTAAAAGGCTCCCAGTTGATCACCCAGACGGCGCAGTTGCGGACGGTCATGCTCGCTGGCCTGCATCACGCGCATGATCTTGGCGTAGCGTGAATCAATTGCCAATTTCGTGGCCCTAATATCCAATACACTCTGGCCATTGATTGATCCGGAAAGCACATTTGAACCGGGCGTTTTGGAAATTTTGAAAGGCTCACCGGTCAAATAGGCTTCATCCATTACGCCATGACCCGCGGTGACCACGCCATCCACTGGACAAAGCTCATGCGGAAACACCTGCAATTCGTCTCCAATGGCGACGTCATGGAGGGCCACATCCAAAATTTTGTTGCCCTGCTTTTTATGAGCAATCAAGGGCATTCGGCCAGCCAGAGCACGCAGTACGGATGAA
>JAJYGE010000584.1 GCA_021785155.1 Planctomycetota bacterium | reverse complement strand
AAGGCCTTATTGGCACTGGACCACCGCGAGTCAAGCAGTTTGCCAACGAGGCGCGCGTGCCTTACGGCGGGGCGGTTCCAGAAGTACGGCGTAAAAAAACAGACCGGCCCCTTGAAGTTGCGTGTGTTGAGAAATAATGTCCAGCAGTGATTGCCCATGGGGATGTTTTTGCCGTCGGTGGTTGCTTGCGGATCGGTAAGCGGCAACGGCAGATAGCCGTACCCAAAGAGTTGGCCATTGACGCCCGGTTTCAAGACCAGCCCATCAGGCGGAAAAAGCAGCCAGGGACTAAGCTGGGCCACCCCGTAAGCCCCACGCGGGTGCTTCCAACTGCCGATGCCATTGCCCGGTGCGTCCGTTATGAAATGAAAGTTAAACGCCACGCCCCCCAAGTGAAACTTTGGTGCCGCCGTGGGAAATCGTGTGCTGCGCCACCAGCCAAGGCCGCCTTCGATGTCCGAGTATAAATGCCGCGGGCGCTTACCTGTGTACTGCGCCGCCATCCATGTGCCGAAAAGTCCCGATTGAAATTGTCTTCCCGGGTACCGTGGCAGCAGCGGCCAGGCGGCGGTGTAAATGGAGAATCCAGCATCATAGTTTCTTGGAACTCTGGGCTTTGTCGGCACGATCATGTAGCCATCGGCATGCACACCGCGCAGCGATGCGGCTGGTGCCATCGATGGCAACAACATCAGTGCAACGCTCGCCACTACCACATTCAGGCGCTTCATTCGATATTCTTCACCACACGCCGCCGTTAACAGTCTTTCGGTTCCGCGGGCTGATCGCACGCCTCGCCATGATATGGATTATATCCACCGCGCAAGAAAACAGTCTCTTTCGCGCAATTAAGGGCTGCCGGTGTTGTTATATTCCCGACACCTGGAAACATCATAACCGGTAAGAACGGAACGCAGCGTTACCGCAGATTTTACCTGGGTGGTGGCCGTGACGTCGCGAAGTGGCTTTGTGGGAAAAAAAATTGCACGCGGATGCAGGAGCGGCGCGGAGCTTATTTGGACAGGTTCCCGGGAGGTGTTATGATTTTTTATGTGGATACTTACGATACCAATCTGGCAGGTGGCCGCCACTACGCGGCTGTTGCTGCAATCAAAACGTTTATGTGCCTGATGCTGCTCCACGCCGCACCGGTTCGCGCGATCACCCGGCCACACGCCATGGCGCGTGTTGCCGTGGCACCCAACAAACACGGTTTTATTCTTATTCCATCTGATCGGGCGTTTAATCCGTGGGGGTTCAATTACGGCAATCACGGGCGGTTGCTTGAGGACTTCTGGGTTAAGCATTGGTCGACCGTGGTGCGGGATTTTAAAAATATGAAAGCCTTGGGTGCCAACGTGGTGCGGGTACATCTGCAATATGGCCGATTCATGCGTGCGCCCGATAAACCCAATCGCACGGCGTTCAAAATGCTGGCACGGTTACTGGCTCTGGCACGGCATGTCGGGCTGTATCTTGATCTTACCGGGCTGGGATGTTATCGCGTTGCTGATGTTCCCAAGTGGTACAACGCCATGAATGATCGACAACGCTGGGCGGCGCAAGCCCGGTTCTGGAAAAATGTTGCCGCCACCTGCGCCCACCATCATGTGATATTCTGTTACGATCTGATCAATGAACCGCTGTCCTCCGGTTCGCGTCGCCCACCCGGACACTGGCAACCGAAAAGTTCCTTTGGCGGTTATGACTTCATGCAATATATTGCGCTCAATCCAGGCCATACGAACCGTGAGAAAATCGCGGTGCGTTGGATTCGCGCTATGACCGCCGCCATTCGGTCACAGGACCAAAACGCCCTGATTACCGTGGGTATTTGGCCATGGGTTCCGCCATGGGGTTGGTTGTCGGGGTTTGTGCCGCGTGTCATTGCGCCGCATTTAGATTTTATCGCCGTTCACATTTATCCGCAGACCAAACATCCGCATCAGGCCATGGTGACACTGCGAAAATGTGCCGTGGGCAAACCGGTGGTTATCGAAGAGACATTTCCGCTTAGTTGTTCAGCGGCGGAGGAACGGCAATTTCTACTGAAATCCCGTGCCATCGCCTGTGGCTGGTTGGGCCATTATGACGGTTACACACTGGCGGATTATGCCAAGCTGGCCCGTGAACATCGCCTGACCATCAGGCAGGCGATATATCGGGAATGGGAAGAAATGTTTGTGCGGCTTAAGCCGCGGTTTGTGCGGCATTGATCGCAACAACAACATTCGGGCCGCTTTTGTGTCTGTATTTGCCGACCGGGCGGTATCTGTGCTGGTGATTGGCAGATTGCTGGCCGCGAAATCTCCGGGCTGGGTGTGGATGGAACCGATTATGGGTATCGTCGGCGCTCTGGTCGTCGCGACCTGGTCCGTCGGCCGGATGAGGTCAGATCAAGTAAAAAATGACTGAGCTGGACCAAAGGCGGCTGAGTATCCCGATTGCCCTCGGGGCTGCCCGCATTTATTACTGCGGCAGGCAAGAAAGTCTGCACCGCTTTCATCGGTGGTGTGGTTTATGATGTGCTGATACTCCAATGCGCCGTGAAAAGCCATGTCGAAAGCATTCCCACCTAGAATCTGCGGGATTTTCATCGGATTGCTCCGGAATTGTCGCAAATCATCAAGACGCCCGGATAACACGGAATCACAAAAGGCTGAAATGCTTCTCAGCGCGGCGCTGGCAACGCCGGATCATAGCGAAACACCACATCAAAGACTTTCCCGTTGTGACGCATCGCGATGATTTCTTCTTTGATCATGCACAATTTCACCGCATCAATCTTAAACGTGGCGTTGAAATTGCTCTCCAGCGCTCGGCCCATGCCTTCAAAAATCAGCAGATCGGCGTCCGCGGCCTGGCGATTGCATTCATCGGAGACATGGCGCAAATCAATCAGCGGCGTGCCGCCGCCGGAACTCGCGGCGGTAATGTTCCCACTTTCCAGCAGTGGCTTAAGAATCGGATCCAGATCCGCCAGACCTGGCAGCAGCGCCTGCGTTTCCGCGATGGTCATGTCATTAAGTGATGCGGATTCATTGGCCAGTATGCACACATGCGTGCCGCGCCGGGCAAGAAACCGGGCCAGCGGCATCATGCCGAGAATAAAATCACTGCCGGCGTTGTCCACAAAAACAAGGGCTTTGTGGTAGGTCGGACCATGCAGCAGACGATGCGCAAAGTTGTCGAGTTGATCCACCAGCCAGGGTCGCTTGCCATCCAGTGACTTGCGAACTTTGAAAAAATCCGGTGATTCATGGGCGTATAATGTGGCGGTGGCGGTGGCACCGAGATCAAAAATATTCCCGGCAAACGCCCCCTCCACCAATATGCGTAAGGTTTCCAGCGGGTCCGTGTATTGGTCGATTTCCGAAACGACCCGTTGATACAGCGGCAGCATGGCGTCGTTTTCCCGCTTTTTGGTCAGTAGAAAGGGGTCCGGAATGTGGTTACGGGAAAGGCATTTCTGCCGCACCACGCCCAGCATTTGCAGGTTCAACTCACCGTACCGATCCGGTTGTGCCGCCAGAGCCTCCATTTCCTCCTTCAATTCGCGGCGCGCGGCGGCGATATCGGCACCTGCGGATGGGCCATACACCTGCAGCGCCAGCGTGGCCATAAGTTCAAAATGTTCCACAAAATGATCCAGCCAATAGGCACGAAATTCGACATCTTCCAGCATATTCTGGGTGCAGGGGTGATAGGATGCGGGATCAGCCAATTGAGAAAACATGGCCATAAAGACATTATTCTCCGGCAGTCTGTCGTATGGTAATCGTGGGCGGCAGCACACAAATCAGCCGGGACGCGGGAATCACATGCCGTACAATCGCGGCTCCGCTGACATGATAGGCTGAAAAACCGTGTCCAAAATGAATTCCCAGCAGCTCGCCGGCGGGGGAAAGCCAGAATTTGTATCGTGGAATATCCATCCACAGCATGCGCACAATGCGGACTTGTTGATCGGCCCCGCCAAAACTGATTTCCTGCTGCGGGCTAGTGGTCAGGACACATCCCAGTCGTGTTTCCAGTGTGTTTTGCGCCAGACTGCTTACCGGCAGGACCAGCGAGCGTTGGGCTGGAAGGGCCTCCGCCAGCAATGCCATCAGCGGCATCGGCGCGGCATCGGCGGCAGTTGGGCAGGCCCGCAGCGCGACGACTTGTTGATGTGAGGTTGCGGAGGAAACATAAAATGTATCGCCCCGGCACCGGGCATGAATTTTCCCCGCAGTGGTCCAGCGTATAAATGTGCGCATACGCATCGCCGGCTGATGTTGATAGTCGCCCGGATCAAAGCTGATTTGCCATGCCAACGCGGGTAATGGCCCGTGCGATACCGATTCCTGATTCCACAAAAGTTTCCATGCGGAACCACGATGTGACACCTGAAGATGAATCGCTCCCACCACCAGTTGATGGTAAAACACCAGCATCCAGGTGTCATGCCCGATCGCCTCATGTCCGCGCGGTTCCAGCGTCTGCACACGCGACCAGCGGAGCCGCAGCTTATGACGTACTGTCGGAGGTGGATTCAGCGGAGCGGGCGCGCCGGCCCGCACGCTGATAAGGCCGATCGTGGTGAGGGGGCGCAAAATTGCGGCGGGTTGCAGAAATTGCCGCACCAGCAATCCGCGCACCGCAATAATGGCAATGGGTTGTTTGGAGTCGCTGTTGGCCTTTGAAATGGCCTGCAACGTTGCCGCGCTGGTAACACGTTGATCGGCAATGTGGGTGATAATATCGGCGGGGCGCAATCCCGCGCGGGCCAATGCCGCGGGCAATTCAACACTGGTAATAAGCAGGCCATTGGTCGACGGGCGGCGCATGACGGTCAGTATATTCTGGTAAGCCTGGGCCAGAGGTTTAGCCACCGGTGCGGCATTTAAGCCTGGCACGCGCAACGTTGTTGTCAACACCAACGCGGTGGCCATGGCCAATAAGGGGCGTTCAGCGAAGATCATTGGTCAACGGCTTTTCAAATTGGATCAGCAGGTCCGCATGCACGGAATCCCAACGGGTTCCGACAATATCATATTCCAGCAATACCGCCATGTGCATCATGGCACGATGGCGATTGAGAATTTCCAGGCGCGCAAATTCATAGTTGTGCGTATTGGCCCAATCCATCTGTGATTCCAGCAATTGTCGGCCTATGCACTTGCGGCGAAAATCGGCATGAACACCCAATAACCAGATATAAAAGACCATGGGCTTGAGTTCAAAACCAACACAAAACCCGACGGGGCGATTATCCAGCGACGCCAACATGGCCAAGACGTTGTAACGGCCCTGAAACCGGCGGCGAAAATAGTTTTCACTTTCCGGCGGACGGAATACCTGATTATACAATTCCACAATTACCGGTAACTGGGATTCGGTAACAACCGTGATGTCTGCTTGCGTCATAGACCTTTTCCATTGCTCCAAAAGAAGGAAACACCCTCGCTTGTCACGGCACCCGCAACCGTCGCGCGCCAGATTAAGCCTGCTTCATAATATCCGATTGCCAGTCCCGTTGAAAGCCGCATGGCGGTTGCGTGCTTTACGCCATTGCCGAAAACTGAAAGGGGCGGGAAAGTCCAGGAAAATACCAATTTCTGTTCCGGGCCGTATAATTCCCTGGTTGAATGGCTTGGCTTGGACTTGAGGATTGCTGGTTATGCATGAAGATTTTATGGCCTGGGTGGAAGAGCACCGCGGAACGCAATATGACCGGCATCAGGAGCATATTAATCCCGCATTTGTAAAAATGCTGAAAACCATTGGTTTTGACCGCAATTACACGCGCGGGCAGGGGTGCTATCTCTGGGATGCAGCGGGCACCAAATATCTTGATCTGCTGACGGGTTGGGGCGTATTTATGCTGGGGCGAAACCACCCGAAAGTGCGGGAAGTTCTGCGGCAGGTTCTGGCGGCCGACAGTCCCAATCTCGTGCGCATGGATTGCAGCATTTTAAGCGGCCTGGCGGCAGAGGCGCTGGTGCGGCACACCCCGGAAGACCTCAACCGTGTGTTCTTCTGCAACAGCGGCACGGAAACGGTGGAGACGGCGATAAAATTTTCCCGCTGCGCCACCGGTCGCCAGAAAATTGTCTATTGTGAACACGCCTTTCACGGTCTGACCACCGGCTCCCTGGCAATCAACGGCGCGGAGTTCTTCCGGGAACGTTTTGGTGATCTGCTGCCGCATACTCAAGCGGTTCCGTTTAACGATCTGGTTTCGCTGGAAAAAGCGCTGGCCCAACACGACGCGGCGGCATTTATTCTTGAACCGATTCAGGGCAAAAGCTGCGAGGTCGTCGCGGATGGCTATCTGGCCGAAGCGCAACGCCTTTGCCGCAAAGCCGGTACGTTGCTGGTGGTGGATGAAGTGCAATCCGGAATGGGGCGAACTGGAAAATGGTTTTGTTTTCAGCATTGGCCGGAGGTGGAACCCGATATCATTTGTGTGGCCAAGGGTCTTTCCGGCGGGTTTGTGCCGGTGGGTGCGGTGGTAACGCGCCCGCGGATTATGGATGCGGTGTTCAGTTCCATGGAACGCTGCGTGGTGCATTCCAACACCTTTGGGCAAAATGATCTGGCGATGGCGGCGGCCCTGGCGAGCATTCAGGTCATTGAAGAGGACAAGCTCGTTGAAAATGCCGATGAACTCGGGCGCTATGTGATGACACGTCTGGCGGAAATCGGCAAGACCTGCCCGTTTGTGACGGAAGTACGCGGAAAGGGGCTGATGTTCGGCATAGATTTCGCCCGACCAGAGAATTCCCTGAAACTGCGTCTCGCGTGGGATATGCTGCATAAGCTTAATTTCGGTGTCTTCGGGCAGATGATTATTATTCCGCTGCTGAAAAAGCACCATATTCTTACGCAGGTGGCGGGCTATCACACCGAAGTTATTAAATTCTTGCCGCCGCTGGTGGCCACGAAGCAGGATATGGACTGGTTCCTGGGGGCGATGCAGGATGTGCTGGCTGATTCGCAAAAATTTCCCGGTGCCGCTTGGGATACAGTGATGGGGCTGGCCAAAAATGTGGTTAAAGCGTAATCGCGTTGATAGTTCCGTCGGGAAATAGCGTTGCAGGATTAACAGTGTTTGTCATCTATGGGTCCGATTCATCGAAGAGTTTTGAAGGACACGCTGCGACTGACACGCTATCCGCGCATTGTTCTGGCTGTGGCACTGGTGCTGGCGGGGATCAGCGTATTTCTTGCCTGCACACGGCTGCGAATTTCCACGGATCAGAACAAACTGTTTTCCCCGCGCGTGGCGTTTTTTCATCAGTACCTGCAATTCATTAAACACTTTCCCGAAAATGAGGCGGCGTATGTGGTGATTCAGGCCCGCGATCCGGCACATCCACCGCCCAGCGGTCAATGGATCAAGGCGGCTGATGCGATCACGGCGGCGCTGGAAAAACTCCCCAAGTATGTACGTTCGGTAGACAGTCATGTTCCTTTGAAGATGCTGGGTAATCAGGCTCTTTTGTTTGCTGATTGGCCCGCGGTACGGGTGGCCGCCAAAGGCTCCGGGCAGTTAGCGCAGTTGGCAAGCATCTGGGGTGAAAAGCCCGCGCTGGCCATTTCCCTTTTCGGTTCCACCCGCATGGAACGCTTTCTGCGCCTGCTGACCACGCAGGTACCGACACCTCATACCACAGACTTCACCCTTACGCTGTGCCGATCCTGGATTCATGCGATAACCAAACCGAAATCTCTGTCTGCGGCAGTTCCGGATGTATCATCCCTGCTGGCCAACGGGCCAACCACGCCGGCCACCAAAGGCTATTATTACATCCAGGCCGGCAATGGTTCGGAACACCTTCTGCTGATTAATGTTTTTCCAAAATTTACGTTTGATTCCCTGGCCGCGGTATCGTTGCCGCTGGATAAAATTCATGCCGCCATGGTTCACGCGGCGCGACCGTTTGAATCAGAATTTACCTTTGGCATGACCGGGCGGCCCGTTTTGGCCGCTGATGAAATGCGCATTACCACATCCGACAGCGACAAAGCCGAAACCGTGGCGATGGTGGTGGTTCTGATCGGGCTGATTTTAATGCTGCGTTCAATTTGGCTGGGGCTGGCCTCGGGCATAACTCTGGCGATCGCCATCGCATGGACGTTCGGTTTCGCCACCATTTTTGTCGGCGAATTGAATTTACTGTCGACGATATTTGTGATTGCATTAATCGGCATCGGCATGGATTATCTGATTCAAATTATGGTGCGCTACCGGCGCGAAGCGCGGCGTTATGACCGGCAGCAGGCGGTGTGGGCCCGAGTGTTCCGTTATGCCGGCCCACCAATCGCCACGTCCTGTGCCGGCGCGGCGGGGGCGTTTCTGGTGGCGTTGACCACACATTTCCGCGGTGATGCGGAACTGGGGCTGATCGCCGGCGGCGGATTATTGTTATGCCTGCTGGCCGGCTACACCGTGCTGCCGGCCCTGCTGGTGATGTTTCCGCCGCGGCTTGGTAAAGTGGATCCGGCGCGGCGCTATACCGATGATCGCCCGCTGCCGCGCGCGGGCTTTAAAAATTTTCTGGGGCTGGGAATTTGGCTGGCGGTTCTGGTGGGCCTGATTCCTTTTGCATTAACGTTGCGGTTTGATCCGAATCTTCTGGATTTACAGGCCCGCGGCCTGACCTCGGTGAAACTGGTGAAGGAAATGCCCACCTGGTATGCGGTGGTGGTGTCTAAATCATTGGCCCAATTGGCCCCCGTCAGAGCTGCGCTCAACAAAGCTGCCGGCAATCCGGCCTCCCCGATTCTCTCCACGAGCAGTCTGCTGGATGCCGGTCCAAAATACCAATATCTCGCAGCACATAATAAGGTCTTACGCAATATAAAATGGAGCAATCCTTCACGTATCACACCGAAAAATCTGCCCGCTATCGCCGTGGCGGCGGATACTCTGGCCAATATCTGGAGCCGTCAAGCCGCCCACGCCGCACCATCCGCAAAAGTGTCAGCGACACGGGCTGTCGCTGCGCTGCGGCAGTTCGCCGCACTGATTACCACGGCCAATGGTGGGCGGCAAAACGATTTTGCCCGGCGACTTTCACTTTGGCAACAAGGTTTTACAGGCGAGCTTGAAAAGCTGGCGGCCATGCTGACGCCCGGCCCATTGAACATCAGCCGCGTGCCCCGGCAGATCAGGGGCCATTTTCTCAGTGCCAATGGCGACTATGCGTTATACATTTACCCGCGTTTTGATCTTTGGAATCAATCGCGGCTGCGGCAGTTTGTCGCCACGGTGCAGGGTAAGGGTGAAAACCTCGGCCTGGTGCCCGCGGGCATGGATTTAACCGGCATTGCCATCCAGCTTTATCATTCCACCGAATCAATCCGCGCGGCATTTATGCAGACGACGTTATTGGCATTTCTGGTGGTTATTTTCCTGGTGTATCTGGATTTAGGCTCTCTGGGCCGCACAGCCATGACGGTTTCAGTTTTGGCGTTGGGCTTGCCAATGCTCATGGGTGTGATGGGCGTGCTGGGACTGACGTGGAATTTCGCCAATTTTTTTGCCATGCCCATTCTCATTGGCGCGGGACATGAGTACGGCGTATTTATGATGCACCGTTACCGTGAAGCGGAACATAATCCCAGGCGCATCTGGCGATTCTGGGATGTCAGTGAACGGGCCTTGTTAATGTGCGCGTTTGTGACCTGCAGCAGTTTTGGGTTTCTGGGCCTTTCCCGTGATCGGGGCATTGCCAGTCTCGGCATTATCATGGCCTTGGGTATAGCGTGCATTTATCTATCAGCCATCTTTGTCATCCGGCCCCTCTTGACCTGGCGGCTGGCACATAAGGGGGTGTATCAGGGCGGTACCGATCAATCTCGTCGCGATGACGTGAAATAACAATTATAGTTCAAACGCTCACATAGTACCGCTGCGGCTCGAG
>JAJYGE010000283.1 GCA_021785155.1 Planctomycetota bacterium | reverse complement strand
GGCGGTTTCACCGCTGTAGCTTTGCCAGTTGGTATTGCTGATAAAGCTGATGGCGGTATTCCAAGCCAAATCCGGTGAGACCGCACCAAGATGGGCCGGGTTCAGCGGAAGAAATCCCTGCAGACGTTGCAAGGCATACACCACCAGGCCGCCGAGCAGATTAAACAACAGCACGGCAATTGCATAGGTTTTCCAATTCATCGGCTGATCCGGCTTGATGCCTGCAAACCGATAGGTCAGACGCTCCAACCAGCCCAGTGGCTTATCAAGCCCGCATGGCTGGCCTTCATAGACCCGGGCCATAAAAGCGCCCAGCGGTTTGACCAGTGCCACCAGCACCAGCAAAAATAATCCCATTTGAATCCACGCATTGGGCGTCATTAGAATTTCTCCGGAAAAAACATCGCAATAATCAGGTAAATCAAAATGGCACCCGCGAGCACCAAGCCGATCCAGTCCATGACACTCATCATCGATCTCCTAAATATTCACAGAGTTTCAAGAGCACCCAGGTAATTACAGCCAGAACAACCATGGCACCGAGATATAAAGCGTCCATAGGAACACTCCTTATTAAGCACGCGCATTGCGCGTTGCACAGCTATAGTTTTATCCAGGGTGGTATCAAGATGCTGTAAAAATTAGGGCCAAAGATATAAATAATGTATCAAGATGGGATTTTGCAATGTGCCGTTTCCACAGGGTAGCATCCACTGATTTCCATGGCATATCCGCCCGAAACGGTCAGCAAAGGTACACATGCAAATCGTGTTGATATGAACGCGAACCGGTGACATTCATCGTTAAACAACTAAACAGTGACGCAGGCAATGCCATTTACCGGCGGTGAATGTTGAGAAGAGTGTGCCAATGTCAGCGCAGCGTTCGGACAATCTGGATAATGACGATAATCAGCATTCCCACGACGTAGATACGCAAGGCCCAGAGCAGCACTTTTAAGCCGGGGGAGAACTTGCGCCGACCAAAACGGGTACGTTGTTTGAATGCAACCAGTTGGTCCTCTTCCAGCAGTGCGCGCACGACATCATGGCGTTGGGAAAGTTCCGTGCTTTTCACGTCGTGGTTATCAGGTTTTAATTCGGCGTTCATAGCCTTGAATCCTTATCCGAGTAATTTTGGAAATACGGTTGTCACACCATACCCCAGGCCGGCGAGAATCAGCAGTACGGTCACGGCGATGCCCGCGATATTGAGCCACAAACCATTAACGCTGTCCCCCATTACTTCTCGGTCATTGACCAGCAGCAACAGAAACAGCAGCGCGGGGGGCATGGCCAGTACGGCAATGACGTTTACAATCAGAACAATAAACTCCAATGGCGCGTGGGGAATCAGGACAATGGCACCGGCGGCAATGGCGGAGCCAAGCAGCGTGAGATAAAAGGGCCACGCCTCTTTTATACTGCGATTGAGGCTGTGGGCATGGTGCATGACTTCACCAAAGGCATAACCCGACGAAGTTGAGATACTGATGGCGGCCACGAGGCCCGCTTCCACAAGTCCCAATGCGAAGAGGCTTGAACCGAGTTTGCCGACATAAGGCTGTAAAGCCTGCGCAAATTGTGCTCCCTTATAATTTTCGGTGCTGATGCCATGAGTGTACAAAGGCACGGTGGCCAGGACGACTGCAATACCAAATATTGCCGCCAGAAGCGTACCAATGGAGGTGTCCCATCGGCCAAAACCGACATCGCGTGGCTGCATGCCTTTATCGGATGTGGCACCCTGCTGAAAAAACAGCATCCAGGGGGTGACGGTAGCACCGATATCCGCCATCATCAGCAGAATATTCTGTGAACCAAGCCCTCCGGGCAACGGCCCCCAGGTAATAAATGCGTGTCCGACGGCCCCCCAGTTCGGGTGTGTCATGAGGGCCACGGGAATAAACAGGCCGTTAAACAAGGCCAGAGCAAGTAAAATACGTTCCCAAGTCCAATAGCGGCGCGTCATGGTTACAGCCAGGATAAGCGTAATAGCCCCCCCTACCGCCGCGAGTCCCGGTACACCAAAGTAGCCCAAGCCCGCGCGAATGCCGATAAACTCCGTCACGAGTGTGAGGAAATTTCCAAGCATTAAATCGGCCATGGAAAAAAAGCCCCAAAAGGGACCGAAGCGATCAAAAATCAATTCCGCATGACCGCGATGGGTAACCGAACCGAGGCGAACGGTCATTTCCTGTACAATCCATGCCGCGAGAAATGTTACGAGAATAAAAGGCAGAAAAAAGCCGATGCCAAATTGGGAACCGGTAGCGGCATAGGACAGCATACTCGGCGCGTCGTTTTCTCCGAGAAACACCAGAACGCCCGGTCCGGCAAGCAGCCACAACAGCCGCATCCAGCGCCAGGGCTTAAGAACTTGAGCGTTGCCGCGGGCCTTGGCCACCGCCAGGCGATCCCGGGCGCGGGAAATATCTTCGCCAGTCAGCGGATCGGAACCGTCGGCAGGCATGGTTACGGAGGTGTCGCCAGAGGCGCGTGACGCAACGATGTTGGATTGCGTTAAATCGGAGCGTTGATCAAATGTACCCATAAGCAGAAAGTTCTTTCCAGCCGTTCGCACGCCGCGAAAAGCGTGAATCTCCCCTTGCCGGGAACCCGCATCCGCCCAACCGACTTAGCGGCAGCCGCGATTACCCGCCCGCCACCGACACCCATTCACAAGCTGATGCGTCGGACAACATCCCGGCACCGGCGATCCAATGCGCAGAAAGCCTACGATACCGCAATAAAAATGTCAAGCGATGCTTTGAGTGTTCATGTTTTATATTTTGAGTACTCAAAGTATTGTTTTTGCTCAATCGGCTTGCTTTTCATGGGGCTATCGGAGAATATACGTATCGTACTTTTACAGGCAAGATGTGAAAATATCGGAATGTCGGGTATGGCCAGCAGAACCATTGAAAATTATCTCAAGCAGCTCTGGCTTGAGCAGCAGGATACCCGGGGGAAATATGTCCCCATGGGAAAACTTGCCGCCCTGGTGGGTGTAACCGCCGGAACAGCCACAACCATGGTCAAGGCGATCGCCGATTCAGGTTTGGCGAAATACGCGCCGCGGGCGGGCGTGCGGCTGACCAGAGCCGGCGAGCAACTGGCGCTGCACGTTTTGCGACGCCACCGGCTGCTGGAATTGTTTCTGGTGGAGATTCTGGGCATTGACTGGTCGGATGCCCATGCCGAGGCCGAGGAACTCGAGCATGTGATTTCCGAAACGGTTCTGGCCCGCATTGATTTGTTACTGGGGCATCCTTCAGTTGATCCGCATGGCGATCCGATTCCTTCGTCCGCCGGAAAATTAGAGGCTCCGAAATTATGCAGTCTGGCGGAATTGCACACCGGCAACACGACGATAATCGCGCGCATTGTGGATCAGAGTTCGGAATTTTTGCGATTCGCCCAATCCAGCGGACTGGTGCCCAAAGCGCAGGTTGTCATTGAGCACACCAATCCACAGGCCGGGGCCATTTCCGCAAGGCCAGACGGAAAAGAGCCGGTGATGCTATCCATGGTGGCGGCGGCAAAATTTCTGGTGCGTCCGTGCGCGGCGAGCAGAGGAAAACGGCGGAATAAGTAACAGCTTTATGGAAACATCGACGCGCCGATATTAGCCCGGCGACGCACTGATTGCCCTGCGATTACGGTGAGGTTTTCAGGCGTTATTTCTGCGTGATAGATGGCCGATACAGGCTGGTGCTGAACGCCTTTTTATATTCTGTCCAGGTGGAATCTTCGGTTGGCGCGGCGACGGCATCCAGCGCCATTTGCGTCTTGGCATCGAGATTATCAATGAGATTGACGAGAATGGCTTCAGGGGTTTTGGGCAGAACGGCGGCACCAAACTCCGGCAGACCATGATGCGAGAGAATAATATGCTCCAGTACCATCAGCAGGTCCTGCCGAAAGGGTCGTCCCTGCTTTTCTGAAATGGCCGCCGCCCGCTGATTAATCCAAAGTGTTCCCAGGGCAATGTGCCCGACGAGTTTACCCATATCGGTGTAATCAAACATAAACTCGTAGGACAGTTCCGCGGTTTTACCAATATCATGGAGAAACAATCCGGCAAAAATCAGATCCTGATCAATTTCCGGATAACGCGGGCAGATCACCACCGAGAGTTCCAGCAGGCTTAGCGTATGTTCCAGCAGACCACCGAGCCACGCGTGGTGCATGGATTGGGCCGCCGGGGCAAGGCTGAAGCGTGTCATGAATTCTTTATCATCGAGGAACGAATTTACCAGCGCTACAAGATCTTTGTCTTGAATACCGGATAATATCTCCCGTAGTCTGGCCACCATGGTGGGGATATTTTTCTGGGTTTTTTTTATGAAGTGACCGAGTTCCAGCTTATTGGTATCGGTAATCGGCGAAATGTTTTCAGCCACAAGTTGAAGGTGGCCTTGATAATTTTCCACCCGTCCACGAACGTGAACAAAACCTTTAGCCGGGAGCTTTTCATACACGTCTTTGGAAATATTCCACATGCGACAATGCACTTCGCCGGTGGCGTCGGCACAGGTAGCTTTGAGGTACAACTTGTTGCTGACAGTATTACCCATTTGTTTGCCGGAGATCAGAAACGGCTGATCAATGACATCCCCCTCACGCATTTGTGCTACACCGATTCTGGCCATGTTATTTTCAACTCCTGCGGAATAATTCCTTCAACACAAATAAGAAGGTAAGCGATTTAGGGTTCATAGACAACTCGGCGCAGGCGCGAAACTTAAAATACGACTTGCCTTTCGCAAAATGCAATGCTAGAAATGAAGTGGGTTGAAGGAATGACGCGCTGCGGCCTGGCGTTGCGGGCCGCTCATTTATTCTGGAGACCTTACCATGGTATTTCGTAAGATGGGTATTACCGCCGCGTTGGCATTGTCAATGGTTCTGCTGGCTCTCAATGGCTGCTCTCATTTGCCATATCAGAGCGCCGCAAACATCAGCGGTCATTCAATAAGCGTGCAAAAAAACACATTGAAAGTTGCCGGGCGCGTTGATAAAACCATGGCTGTGTTGGACGCGTTAATTAACAAACCATCGGGATCACTTGGATCCGATTATAAGACCTTCAGCGCCAAATTAGGCTCACTGAAAAGTGGTTACTCCGACCTGAAAGACGCCATAAGCAATGTCAGCAGTGGTCAGAGTAAATACATGGCCGCATGGGAAAAGCAGATACAGAGCATCAGCAGCCCGGATATTCAAGCTGTGGCAAAATCCAATTACAAAAGCGCGCAGAGGGACTTCTCGTGCTTTACCAGTCGCGCCAAAACAACCGAAACTTCGGGCGGCAGGTTCATTACTTACCTGGATAACATGAAGAAGTATCTTTCCAATGATTTAAGCAGCACCGGTATACAGGGCGCATCGGGGTTGCTTGGAAAGGCAAAATCGCGGGCGGCGACATTCAAGCATGATTTAGGTAAGCTCGGCGACGATGCCAGCCGTCTTTCCAGTGATCTCAAGCCGGCAGCAGGATCCGCCAAATAAGGCGGATCTTCGCCTGGCGATGTTTCCGGTGTGCGGGTGGCGCGGCGGCTTAACTACCGCTACTTAATACGAAAGGCCACCAAATATTTGCCGATGCCCCGAAAAGACGCTGCGGCTTGATGCCGGGGCAGATACCGGCGCGTTGTCCAATGTATTGCAATGCGGTTATTCTTTTGCCATGCACACAGACGACATTGACCGGATACTGCTGACTCATACCGCCATCGCGCGGCGGGTGGGGAAAATGGCCGGTGAAATTGCCGCCGCGTATGAGAACACGGAAATCGTCATTGTGCCGGTGCTTACCGGCTCAATGATTTTCATGGCTGATCTGATACGGCGGCTGCCGCTGAAAATGCGCATTGATGTGGTGGCGGTATCGAGCTATCCCGGTCGGAACCGGACGAGCCGCGGAGCGTCAATCCTGTTTCCCGGATCTTTGCCGATGAAGGGGCGCGATGTGCTGATTGTCGATGACATTCTGGAAAGCGGGCAGAGCCTTGCGGCAGTGGCCAAACTGATGCGGAAGCGCGGTGCCAAATCGGTAAAAACATGCGCCCTGTTGCGCAAACCGCAAGCAATAGAAAAAGGCCTTGCGGCTGATTTCATGGGTTTTGATATTCCGGATGAATTCGTTGTGGGCTATGGCATGGACTATAACCATTATTACCGCAATCTCCCATACATCGCGGTGTTAAAAGCCAACGTATTTTCCAATCGCGCGTAACAACCATGGAGAAATGTCAAGAAGACTTGTCGCATGATGGATTTGCGCGGTGGATACCAGTGCTCTGTCACGTCTACAAATTAGGGTTGGTTGGCCGGAAACGGGCCAGATGCAAGGAGAGAGCGGCGAAAACCGGGTCCGTAGACCCATTGAGCCGCTACGACGCCGCAGATGGCCCGTTTCCGGCCAACCCTGCGGGGCGGGGGCCAGAAGGCCGTGGACTTTGTCGCTTGTCGTCAAAGTATTCATCAATACGCTTTCCTCCGCGCTTCGTGCCCACGGCCCTCTGTCCATCCGCCAACCCTAATGTGTAGGCGTGACAGAGCACTAACCACAATTCTTCGGTAAATATCCCATCTTGCCGCCTGATACGGTAGAATCAGCAAGTGCTATGACTGATCAGAATATTGAATTATCCGCCTTGCATATCGCCTTATGGCTGGATTCACGGCAGCTTCCGCAGGAAGCGGGATTTATCTACTCGCTGGCCGTCGCAATTAAGGCGGAAGGCTGCCGCATCAGCATCGTTGCACCGGCGGATGCGGATTTGGGCTTTCTGCCTGATTTGGGCGCACCGGTGTTATTACGACCCAAGCCGTCCGGGCCGGCATGGCTGGCTTCCATCCGTCGGCCATCCATGGCCATTATCAACAAACTAAAAGAGGCGGACGTTGATGTGGTGCTGCAATTTGCTCCGTGCAATATTCACGATTCCATGGAGTTACGACTGGCAAAGGAAATTCCGGTGGTGCGCTGGATTTGGGATTCAGCCGACCTTGTGCCCGGTATCGCACATTTAATCGATGCGGCGCATCTGGTTGTTTCTTCACAATACGCGCTGGAACAATGCCGTGCCGATCAGCCTAAAGTATCTCTGATTCATCCGGGCGTTTTAGCTTACGATCCATTTACGCTGACGCATCGGGGTGCTGACCGGCCGGCATGTATGGTATGCCTTGATGTGATTTCCGAGTATCAGTTATTCGCCGACCTGCTTGACGCATGCCGACGGCTGATGGATGAGAAGGCCAATTTTTTGCTTTTTCTCTGTGATGTTGGAAAAGACGCCCACAGCGTTTGGAAACTCTCGAATGATTTAGGATTGCTGGATCGCATCAGTTTTATTCCATATCGCTATGATATTGATCCGCTCTTGGCCCAGGCTGATGTGTACATCCAACTCACTGCGGCTTCGCGGCATAATTACACCACGTTGCGGGCGATGTCACAAAAAATTCCGGTTATCGCCAACCCGGGAGTCAACGACGATTTTTGCATGGATGGCCAGACCTGTCGGGTATTTAAGCGCGGCCAGCCCGATATGCTTTCTGCGGCATTGGCTGAAATACTGGCACATCCGGCGGCTGCCCGTGAATTGGCACTGCACGCTGCCATGAATTTGCAGCGCCATTATGGCATGAGTGATAGCGTGCTAAGGCTAATTGCGGTGTGCCGCCAGGCTGCCGGCATTCCTCTCGCCATGTCCAATGCTGTGCGGTCAGGAAAATAGTGTTCAGCAAACTGAGGTTCTATGCACATTCGTGATGCGACACACCATCTCCCGGCAATTGTCGCAATATACGCGATATACTTGATAAAAAGTGGTACAGGATTTGATAAGAATTGGGACTTCCAATTCCATTGCAATTGTGTCATAGTGTAGTTGCTGATGAAATTCGCATTATGAACCCTCATGACTGAGGTAACGCTAGGAAGCTGGCCGCCTGCGGCGAAACAAGGGAGACGATTGAATCAGCGTTGAGCATTGTTTGTTTTTGTGTATTTTTCATGTTGTTGTTTTTTTTCAGGAGTACGAGAAATGTTTTCACTCACATCCAAATCACGTAAAAGCATCGCAATTCTTTCAGCGGGAGCGGCGGCGCTGCTCATAACCGGCTTGGGCGTTTCAAACGCTACCGCCGATAACCTGGCATGGAATCCCAGCGGAAGCTCGGCGGGTCCTTCCAACGGCAGCGGCACTTGGAACAACAGCGCCAGCAATTGGTACGACACAACAAGCTCGACCGGCCCGGTAGGATGGACCAACGGCGACGGGGCCTACATCGGTAGCACTGCGGCCAGCGGCAGCTATACGGTTACATTGGACAGTGGCTTTACTGTCGGGAGTGGTGCCACGACGTCCCCGTTTAACGCCCTGACTATCTCGGGCGGGGCTTCTGGCACCAATTACACGCTGGATGGCAGTGGTGCCAGCGGAACGGGATCATACACCCTCGCAGTTGCCGGGCGGATTCAGGCCAACGGAAACCTCACGCTGCAACATATGACCGTCGATAACACGTCGTACACGCAGTCTGCGGCGGGCTCTACTTCAAACGTCTCAAATGGCGGCACGCTTACTATCGCCAGCAGTGCGACTTTGAACGGATACGCGATAGAGGCTGGCGCCGGTACCACCCCCGGCGTCATTAATGTGTATGGCAATCTCAATGAGTCCTACGCCGGGAACAGCGGTGGCGGCGGTGCTGCCGCGATTGGTGTTAACAGCGGTGGCGGTGCCTCGGGGAGTGCCTTGAATGTCTACGCCGGCGGAACGGTTACCCTCGCAGGAACGTCCTTGTTGGAACTCTGCGATGTATCAGTCTCGAATAGCAGTACTGACGTGGGAACGGTCAACGTTGAGGGAGGCAAAATCACGGTGCAGGCATTTGGCGTTGCGGGCACGTCCGGCGACCATCAGACCGGAATTTTGAACGTCGATAGCGGTGCCGTGTATGCCACCGGTGCCGCTGTGATGACGGCCAAATATTCCACTAATCAAACCATCCTGAATCTCAACGGGGGCACCTTCAATGGCAACTGGATCACCACATACGGAAATTCCACTAATCCAACGCTCAATGTGCAAAATATGATCGTGAACTTCAATGGCGGCACCCTACAGTCACACCAGGGCGGGGGCATTGGTTCCCCCGGGGGTAGCGCTTATGGTCCAACCAACCTCAATGTGCAAACAGGTGGGGCGTTCGTTGACTCCAATGGACAAAGCAAATATTGGATTCAAGAACCGTTGCTGCACGACCCGACGCTCGGGGCGCCTGCCGTTGACGGCGGTCTGACAGTTCTGGACAGCCCATCCAGTGGCATCGCCCAAACCACGTCCACTGTGACCCTCCAGGGGGCCAACACTTATACCGGGCCGACCACGGTGCTGGCGGGCGGCAATCTGACTTTGGGCGGGGCGGCGACGGCTGCCAATGGCGCGGCCCTCGTGGCGGCCACTATTGCGGATAGTTCGTCGGTGACAATTAATTCCAACGCTGTTTTGACACTGGCCAATGATGCCGCCGCAACCCAGATAAAGGCTCTCAACATCAGTGGTGGGACCATCAGCTTCTTCATGAACTCGACCGGGACACCAACGCTGTCAATTAGCAGTGCGGCCAATGTCAGTGGAGTCAATAACATCAATGTATTTGCCGCCGCTGGAACCACATCGTTTACCTACGGCACGTACAATCTGATCAGCGACAGCCTCGGTGGGTTGTCGGGCGGAACCTTCCAATTCACCGGTGGCGGCCAAACTGCCGTTGCCGGGCCACTCTCCGGCGGCAACAGCTACCTGCTGACTCTGGGCAGTACCGACAATCTGGAAACCCTTACTGTCAGTGCCGTTCCGGAACCCGCTACGCTGGGCCTGTTCGCCATTGGCGGTGTA
>JAJYGE010000124.1 GCA_021785155.1 Planctomycetota bacterium | reverse complement strand
CAGGTCCGTCACACCCGCTGGTTTCATTGCGTGGGCCTTGCGACTCCACAACACGCTCTTCGCGCGTGCGGTGACCTGAATGTTGCGGAGGAGGCGCTCCTGGTGTCGAATCCCTGCCACCGCAAGGCGCAGGGCCGCCTGCGACGGCCGCGCCGTACCGACGAACGTCAAAAGTGCGACAAGAAAGACCGGCCACGCTTTTCCGAAGCCGCAATCCAACTTTTTTACCATGGTGCTTACTCCGACAAGAACATAACCAACCCCTACATTGTTCCCCGGCGGTTAAAATACATAATCTCTCAATTTCAAACATGAATCCCCCGGCGATGCAAATTAAAGCAGCCTCCAGCCGCAATTTTTGGCCCCGTCAGTCAGCGCGATATGGTAACGCCGGAGCGAGATTCGCATCGTGCTCAAATATATTATACCCTCGTCCGTCAAAAAAAAAGCAAGTTGACAAAGCGAATATGGAAATTGCTATGTTATTTATTGCTTGGTGGCAGAAGGAATGAAGGGATGTGAAAAGTGCCAAAGTATCTCCTCGACGCGAGAAGCTTTTCGGGAGCGTACAGGCTCAGGTGCACGGGATAAGGTGGCACATTGGTCGCCGCGCGGGTATCAACAGTTCCACCGCTTTGCATCGGTGGCATGGAGTATTGGACGCATTTTGATCAGTCTACGATGCAGAGCTTTACGCCAGTTTGCGGGCGGCGGCGATGATCGCGGCGGCATCAATACCGGCGGCGGCCATAAGTTCGGCCGGCGTTCCCGATCCGGGCATGTGCTTGACAGCCAGCTTTACCACCGTCGGGTGTGATGCGCGAGATTCGGCGAATGCTTCCAGCACCGCATCTCCCAAGCCGCCTTCAACCCAATGATCTTCCGCGACAATAATCTTGTTGCCCGCTTCATCCGCCGCCTGATGCAGCGTCTGCACGTCCACGGGCTTGACGGAATAAAGGTCGATCAGTCGCACATGAATACCGTCTTTTGCCAAAACGTCACAGGCTTTGATGGATTCATGCAGCGTAATACCCGCCGCCACAATAGTCAGCTTATCATGGGAGGACTTACGCACCACCCGGCTGCCGCCGATTTTAAATTCTTCGTCCGGACCATAAATCACCGGCAATTTTTCCCGTGTGGTTCGCATGTAGGAAATTCCCGATTGCCTGCACATCAACGCTGTGAGCTTCGCGGTCTGATTGGCGTCGCTGGGATACAACACCGTGCTTTCAAATACCGCCCGCATCATGGCAATATCTTCCAGTGCCATCTGAGATGGGCCATCCTGCCCGATACTTACTCCCGCATGGGAACCAACCAGTCGTATCGTGGCGTTGGAAATCGCCGCCATGCGTATCTGATCAAAGGCGCGGGTGAAAAACGCGGCGAATGTAGACGCAAATGCTTTCTTGCCCAGCACGCCAAAACCGGTCGCCGCGGAGACCATCTGCTGCTCGGCAATAAACATTTCGAAAAACCGATGCGGATGGGCTTTCTTAAATTCATCGGCATGAGTCGAATTGGACACCTCGGCATCCAGGACAATCACATCGAGATCATGATTGCCGATGGCAGCAATGGCGTCGCCATAAGCCTTGCGGGCGGCTTCTTTGGTGCCCAAGGCATACCGCGGCAGTTTCAGGGGTAAAGATTCCCCATCGCGGGTCGGCTTTTTATCTTCCGGCTTGGCAATGTTAAAAATAAGATTGGTAGGTTGCCCCAGTTCCAGAATGGCTTTCTTCTCCTCCTCTGCGGAAAGGGCCTTGCCGTGCCAGCCTTCTTTGTTGGCCAAGAATGAAACGCCGTGGCCTTTTTCGGTCTTGGCGATCAGGCATGTCGGCTTGTCGGTCTGCGTCAGTGCTTCCTTATATGCCGCTTGAATGGCCGGGATGTCATGGCCATTGAGTTCAATGGCGTGCCAGCCAAAAGATCTCACCCGGGCGGCATATTCCGGGCTGTTCCAGCCTAGATCGGTTTCACCTCTCTGTCCCAGACGATTCATATCAATAATGGCGATCATGTTGTTGAGTTTATAATAAGATGCCTTGTCCAAGGCTTCCCAGACGGAACCTTCCGCCATTTCACTGTCTCCCAACAGCACCCACACCCGATAGGGCAGCTTATCGACATACTTTCCATTCAATGCCATACCCACGCCATTGGCAATACCCTGTCCCAGTGAACCTGTGGCCACATCAACCCATTTGAGCACATGGGGATTGGGGTGTCCCTGTAAGATACTGTCAATTTTGCGCAAGCGCAGCAGTTCCGCATCACTTATTACGCCCGCTGCTTTGTACATTGAATACAGCAGTGGGCAGGCATGGCCTTTAGAAAAAATTAAACGGTCATTGTTGAGGCCATGCGGATTATTCCAGTCATAACGCAAATGCTCCACCATCAAAACGGCTATGAGATCAGCCGCCGACATCGAAGAGGTTGGATGGCCGGAACCGGCGGCAGTGGTGCAGCGGATGGAATCAATGCGAAGCTGCGTACCGAGTAATTTAATCGCATCCATGGAGGGCTTGGCGGAAGGGGTCAACGTTTGTGTCATAACTGAATCCTCACATCAATATCCTCAGTTAGTTTACTCGCCATTGTCTGTTCTGCCAAATTTAGTGTGTTGGATATGTTTGCAAGGCGCTATGAACGTGTATAATTAAATCTACATCGCATGTGGCGATGGTGGTATGCGGAACTTGGAGATTCCTCTCATGGGTGGTATTGAGTCGGATTTCCCACACATTCTTGATACAAATTCTGCGCGAACAGTCTCGTTGCCCTGTCTGGGCGACTCTATTGAATTAATACATGGTCTGCGGCAGGTTCTTGGTGATTACGAAAAAAAAGAAAAATGCGGTGTCTTCGGCGTTGCCGGTCCACGCGATGCGGTGGAGCGCTGCTATTACGGCCTATATGCCCTGCAACATCGCGGGCAGGAATCCGCTGGAATCGCCACCAGCGACGGTCAATCCATCACAGCGCTTACCGGGCTGGGGCTGGTGGCGGATGTATTTAACAAAGGCGTATTACGGGATATGCATGGGATTGCCGCCATCGGCCATGTGCGTTATTCCACTGCCGGCTCAAATCGTAAATGCAATGCCCAGCCGCTGCTGGAGGAATACAGCGAAGGACAAGTTGCGGTGGCCCACAACGGTAATTTAATTAATGCCACGCGGCTGCGGGCGGAGTATCAGAAATACGGCCATATTTTTTACTCTACCAGCGATACGGAAATTGTCATCCACATGCTGGCCAAACCGACGCATCAGGAAAAAAGCGATCCCCTGGCGCATGTTTTGAGGCATCTGCAGGGGGCGTTTAGTTTTGTGTTTCTTTTCAAAGATCGTATTGAAGCATGCCGGGATCCTTGGGGGTTCCGTCCGCTGGTAATCGGAAAAACGCGGGACGGCTTTTATTGTGTGGCTTCAGAAACGTGCGCCCTGGCCAGCATCCAGGCGACCTTTATTCGGGAAGTGCATCCGGGTGAAATCATCACCATCGACATCAGCGGCACCCAACTTACCAGCCGATATTTTATCGAAACGCCGGAAACGCCCGCGCACTGCGCTTTTGAACACGTTTATTTTGCCAGTCCTTCCAGCACTCTTTTTGGCGATACCGTTTTAACCGCCCGCCAGAAAATGGGCCGACAGTTGGCCATTGAAGCTCCAGTGGACGCCGATATTGTCATACCCATTCCCGATAGCGGCCGTTCGGCGGCATTGGGGTACAGCAAACAAAGCGGTATTCCCTTTGAAGAGGGCATCGTTCCAAATCGTTATGTGGGACGATCGTTTATCCAGCCCTCGCAGCAAATGCGTGATCTGGCCGTGCAGATGAAATTAATCGTGATTCCCGAAGTGGTGCGGGACAAACGCATCGTGGTCGTGGAGGATTCCATTGTCAGAGGAACCACCACACGCGGAAAGATTTTGGCTCTACGTCGGGCCGGAGCGAAAGAAATTCACATGCGGGTAAGCTGTCCGCCGATTCGGCATCCTTGTTTCTATGGCATCGATTTTCCGACCCCCACAGAACTCATCGCCAATGGCCGCACGGTGGAGCAAATTCGCGATTTCATTGAAGTTGACTCCCTGCACTACTTGTCTCTTGACGGCATGTTGTCTTGCCTGGGACAACCGGAAACACATTACTGTACCGCATGTTGGTCCGGGAAATATCCTATTCCGGTGGATAACACTGTCAGTAAATTTGGTCTGGAGCGCCATCAGATGAAGATGTTTGAATAATCGACTTGCGGCCTGACCACGTAAACAAGGTGTGTTCTACCTTGGAAAAGTCATCCATTTGCAGCCATGGGGCCGGATCAACCCGGCGCGATATTTTCCTTACTGCGGCCGCGGCGACCGTATACGGGTTGGCCGGAGGGTGTTCTGATCAGCATGCTGTGATTCCGCCCGCCACAGATTGCTCACCACTGGTGCCGGTAAAATTGCGGTGCCAGCATCTTGTCGGCCCGCTGGGGGTGGATGTACCGGCACCGCGTTTGACCTGGTTTCTGTACTGTGCTGACACTACGATTCGTGCGCTACGTCAATCCGCATGGCGTGTGCAGGTGGCTTCATCTAAAGAGAACATTCATGCGCCGGATCTTTGGGACTCCGGGTTTGTAATGTCCACCACCGAGGTTTCCGATTATGAGATGGCGGCACAGTATGTCGGTCATCCATTGTCTTCAGGGCAGCAATGCTTTTGGCGTGTGCAAATTACGGATAATCACGGCAGAATATCAGCCTGGAGCGATGTGGCTTCGTGGACGATGGGATTTTTATCCGCCGATGACTGGCAAGCCCAGTGGATTACCGATTCGGTCCTGGCAGATCCGAAAAATCTTCCCCGCGTGCCGATCCATTGTTACCGAAGTGAAATTGCGGATTCCCCGCATTCAGAAAAATGGATCATGCTTGATTTGGGTCGATCGCGCATGATTGACTCTCTGGAATTAGCACCTTCTCGTCCCGCATTTTTACCAACGGACTACGCGTCTTTTCTCTATCCCGTGCGGTTTTATGTCGAAGTATCATCGGACGCGGACTTTAGCGATGCGCAGCGCGTGGTTAATCAAATGTATGTCGATGTGCCTTCGCCGCGTCCGCCCGTAGTACCAGCTCCGCGGTTTAATTTTGCGCCGGTACAGGCCCGGTTTATTCGCCTTGTCGTGATGCAACTGGCCTATTGGGATTGTCGCTATTGGGCTTTTTCGCTCGCCGGATTCTCCGTTTACAGCAAGGGGAAAGATGTTGCGGTGGGAGCCGTGGTAACCTGTAAAGATTCAGTTGAAACAGGCAGCGTTTCCAAACGGTATTTAACGACCGGTAAGTTTGAGGTAGCCTTTGAACCGGCACCGCCGGGCGATCCGTGGCGACCACTGGATAGCTTTGTTTCACCACAGACTTGGAACATCGCCGCGCCACCGGACTTGGTTGTTGCCGTGGATGGAATGCCCTGTGGCCATACCATTTCCCGTGTGCCGATGTTGCGCCGCGAGTTTCAATTAAATGCCCCGGTAAAACGCGCGGTGCTGTATGCGACCGCACGCGGATTTTATGAAATAAGCATCAATGGGCAACGTGTCTCGGACGTACAACTGGCTCCCGGTTTTACGGAATTTAATAAGCGTGTCCTCTATGACGTTCTGGATGTGACGCCTCTTTTGAGGCAAGGTAACAACGCCATCTGCGCATTACTTGCCTATGGCTGGTACGCCGGGCACATGAATCTATTTAATATGTGCTATATTTTCGGCTACATGCCGAAGCTGCTGGCACAACTGGAAATTCAACTCGCGAATGGACAAAGCGTCACGATTTGCACCGATGAACATTGGAAATCAACCCTTGATGGCCACATCCGGTACAGCGATTTGTTGGATGGCGAATGTCAGGATCTGCGCATGGGTATCCCCGATTGGGATAAGCCGGGATTTGACGCCGCTGGCTGGCGCGATGTGTATACGATTCCCCGGGACGATGCGGTAATCAGTTGGCATCTCTGTCAGTCTGCCCGGCGGCAAACCCCGCTGCGGCCAGTTTCTCGTGCCAACGTTGCGCCCGGAGTATATCGCTATGATTTTGGTCAGGAGTTTTCAGGTTATTGTAGGCTCTCCGTTTCGGGTCCCACCGGCACACATATCACATTGCGTCATGCGGAATGTCTGCTGGACAATGGTAGCTTGGATAAGCTCAATCTCTGGGATGCTTTGCAGCGCGATGACGTTTTCTTACGCGGTGAGGGGCGGGAGGTCTTCGAACCCCATTTTACGTATCATGGCTTTCGCTATGTTGAAGTAAGCGGACTTCCCCAACCGCCGGATGCCGACACGCTTATTGGCGTGCCGGTACGGACGGATCTGGCCACGGTCAGCGAGTTTGCGTGCTCCAATCCACTTTGGAATGAATTGATGCAAGCGGTGCGATGGACACAATGGAATCTGCTTTTTGATATTCCCGCCGGATGTGCCGCGCGGGCAGAACGGCTGGGGTGGTTGGGGGATATCCGCGATTGCTTGCCCACCGCCATGCTCAACATGGATGGTGCGGCATTTTTCAGCAAGTATTTGCAGGATTCCCGGGATTCGCAGCGGCCTGAAGGGCAATTCTGTGATATCACCCCCCATGCCCAGTTGCGCGGAACGGATATTTGCGCCGGTTCGCCCGGCTGGGCCGACGCGGGCGTGATCATGGCGTGGGAACTATACGCCGCGACCGGCGACAAAAATATTTTACAGAAACAGTTTTCCGCCATGGAGCGTTGGGTGAATTTTGTGCATTCACACAATTCCAATGGTCTCTGGCTAAATAAACTCGGTGAGAATTGGGGAGACTGGCTCAGTGCGGGCGCGCCGGTCACTCCAAAAGACCTTGCGGCCACGGCGTATTTTGCGCGCAGCGCGGATTATTTGGCCCGCAGTGCGCGTGTACTTGGAAAATTCGCTGAGGCACGCGAATATTCTGTGTTATTCGAAAATATTCGGAAGGCGTTTATCGCGCGCTATGTCAAAAGCGACGGGAGCATCACAGGCAACGCACAGGGCAGTTACGCTTTGGCATTGGAATTCAACCTGCTTGATAAGCCGCTGATTTCGAAAGCGATGGAACATCTTGTAGCGGCCATTGATCGCAATCATGGCCATTTGACTACGGGCTTTTTAAGCACCCGGGCGTTGGTGCAATGTCTTTCGCGCTTCGGCCGGCATGATGTCGCCAGTCGTATGGTCAATCAGGTCACACGGCCCTCTTGGGGGTATATGGTTGATACCATCGGTACCACGTTCTGGGAGTCTTTTAATGCGTATATCAGAGGCCAAAGCGTCACCTTGTCCCTTTGTCATTGGCCATGGAGTTCCATTGGGGAATGGATGTGGCGTTATGTTGCCGGCTTAAACGTAGATGACAACTCTCCGGGTTGGAGGCATTTTTCAGTGCGTCCACGGCCAACGCCGGAAGTGCGCTGGTGCCGGGCACGATTTGAATCACCATGCGGAGAGATTTCGCTTCATTGGCGCATGGATCACAAGAAACTGGAAATGAATTTGATCGTACCGATGAACAGCGTGGCCACGGTCTATCTACCTGCCGCCAGCCATCAACATATTACAGAAAGTGGAAGTCCCTTGGCCCAATCGACGGCAGTGAGCATCATTAAAACCGGCTGCGGTGAGGTGGTTGTCAGGCTGCAAGGTGGCGTGTATCGTTTTATTTGTATGTAACATCTGAAACGTATTGAGGTTTGCAATGCGTTTCTCAATTTCACCGGGCACGTAATGGAATTCCGATGCGGCTTTATTTCTCTGATCGGTTATGTCTCCGGAAAGTCATAGGAGTTTTGATTCATGACCTTTCGTAACGAAAATCATCTTCTTGCAATATTCAAATCTATCGGTATCGGATGTCTGCTTGTGATGCTGATGTTATGCCGTTTCGTATCCTCGGCCAAGGCACAAACGCCAGATTCCCATCATCGCGCCGGTGTTCCAGTTGCCGGGCCGGATACCTGGGGTGCGGTGGATGCTTTGGGACGGGTGCTGCCTGATTATCGGCAGGTTGGGCCGCCCAAGCCGGATAAAACGGTGGGTATATTTTATTTCACCGCCAACAATGAACCGGGCCATCCGATTCTTAATAATGCCGCGATTCTAGCGAATAATCCCAACGCGATCATTGGTCCGATTCATTCCGTGCACTGGTGGGGTCGGCCGCTGTTCGGTTTTTACATCAGTTCCGATCCGTTTGTACTCCGTGAACACGCCGCCATGCTGGGCGATGCGGGAATAAACACCGTCATTTTGGATAATACCAACGGACCAACGTATTTTAAGAGTGTGCAGAAATCGCTGTTTAGAACCTGGCTGCACATGAAAGCTCTGGGCAACCCGGTGCCCGATTTTGCATGTTTTGCGGGGAATCGCGCGTGGAACACCGATTATAGAAACATCTATAAAACCGGCTTGGCCAAAAAACTCTGGTTTTACTGGGATGGCAAACCGCTGATGCTCATTCACGGCAATATGAATACGCTGCCTGCCGTCATCAAGCATTTTTTTACCTTGCGTTATTGCTGGGCATGGACGGGCGGTAAAAATAAATGGGGCTGGGATAATACTCCGACACACCCCAGTGCTGCCCGCACGGATGCCTGGCTTTACTCCTGGCACATCAATCGGCATATCCCGGAAGAGATGCCAGTTTCGATTGCCGGATGGGCCAACAGCACCACCGGGCGAAGCTCGGTTAATGCCCGTGAACCCGCCCCGGACGCTCAGAATCCGGGGCGCGGAATCTGTTTTTCTCAACAGTGGCAGCATGTGCTGAAAGTCAACCCGCAATTTGTGTTTATCACCGGTTGGAATGAATGGACCGCCGGCTGCTGGCCGGAACCTGGCCGACAATATTTTGCCGGTCATTGGGTCAATAAGGGTTATCCCATTTTTGTTGATGAATACAGCCCCGAATACAGCCGCGATGCCGAACCCATGCGGGATTCAAAGGGCGGCCTTTATGGCGGCTTCGGCGATAATTATTATTATCAGATGATCTCCTATATCCGTCGTTATAAAGGTGTTCATCGGTTACCGCTGGTCCATCCCGCCACGATTCGTATCAACGGCTCATTTTCCCAATGGAAAAACATCGGGCCACTGTTTGTCAATAATAGGGGGCTGGCGGTGCATCGCAATTCACCGGGTTGGGGAAAAGTGCGCTACGTGAATAACACGGGCCGCAATGATATTGTTGCCAGTAAATTTACGTATGATCTCAAAAATATCTATTTTTGGGTCAAAACCCGAAAACCGCTGACGTCCTGGCAGGAAAAATCATGGATGTTGCTGTTTTTGCATATTCCGCATCCTGGAAGCACTAAATGGATGGGTTATAACTATGTCATTGATCGGCGGATCGTGAAATCTCATACCTCGGTAATTGAGAAAAATGTCAACGGAAAATACGATTGGCTTCCGGTGGGCCGGGCGAAAATCCGCATCAAGGGTAATGAGATGCAGATGGCAATTCCACGAACCGCCCTGGGTATTGCCGGCTTTATGCCCAATGAAATTCACTTCAAGTGGGCGGACAACATCCGGCAGAATGGAAGCTGGACTGATTTTTACCTCAACGGCGACTGCGGCCCACCCTTCCGGTTTTATTACCGGGCCAAGATACGGGAATAATCAGTACTCCGGAAGCGCTTATAGCGATTTTGATACGGCTGGTGCTCCGGCACGCCTAAATAGGAGGATTAATCGGCGGCAAGGAGCTAGCGGCGAAAACCGGGGCCGTAGACGTATTGAGCCGATGCGACGCTGCAGGTGGGGCGTTTGCCGCCAACCCTGCGGGGCAGGGGCCAGGAGGCCGTGGGCTTTGGCGCTCGTCGTCAATGTATGTTCCCAT
>JAJYGE010000266.1 GCA_021785155.1 Planctomycetota bacterium | reverse complement strand
CGTGTCCCGGTAAGCTGCGCGGATGTATTGCCACATCCCCCGCAACCGCTATCCCAAATGCCCGGATTGCTGCATTTCTAAAATCCATCGGGGTGTTTGGGCAATATAGTCCACGAGTTGTTTCTGCCGACGGCTGTAATACCAGGCTAAATAACCCTGCCAGAAAATACCGAATACCCCCACCGATCCGTAAGCCGCGTAGAGCATCAACTTTATCATTGGCATCATCTGTTGTGCGGCGATGCCTAAATTATTGAGAGCTTGGCCGGTGGCGACAACATCCTTATCCCAGCCCAGTGCGACGGTCAGCATCCACCAAGCGCTGATAACGACAAACATCGCCCCCAATAATAGCTGATTGAGACACAATGTTTTAAAAGTATTCGGATTGAGTCGGCGAATGCGCTGTTCGCCGATATGTTCAATAACACCGCCCACAATCATCCAAATCCCCATGATCAGCCCTGAAATACTGATTCCGCCATACACCGCGATAAAGGCCGTCAGTACGCCCATGATCACCAGACCCACATATTCCCGGTGCGCAATCTGGGCGGCCCGAAGAATTTGCGAGGCATTCATCCGCGCCTCGCCAATTTGTGCGAGTTGTGCCTGTGAGAGCGGGCTTTCCTGCTGAATTGCATCACTATGTGATTTCATCGATTCTTCCAGTATCCAAGACCTTCTCCATTCTACGCGGGTTGATGCACTTTTAAAATATTCATCCACCACGCCATGCTGATGGTATCTGCCATTTTTTCAGGCGTTGAGCGTTCCCATCGTCGCAACTCGCGTTTTGACAACGCCAACGCCACCCGGCGCAATCCCATTTGGCCCGACGCCAGATTTATTGGCGGACACTGACGATGTTTTCAGCACCGCGCGGTATATTGTCACTCTAAGCAGGAGTGCAAAATGGATACAACCGCACGGACGGCACGTAACCCAGGCTTATGGAGTGATTTACTGCACCTGGTTGGGTTGTAATGATTCTTCGTTCCTACTTGGTTTGCGACGGAGTTTTGACTGATGAAAGTTCTGCAATTCAGTTTGATACCTATAGTCATGCCCCTCCTGGTATATTTAATGTTGAATTGCCATATCGAGGCCCAGACGCAAGCCGCTGGTGATAAACCTCCGTTTGTTCAGACACATGTGGCTTATGTAACCGAATCCCGCGCGTTAATCTTCGCCACCGATAAGGGGCCTTATGCGCAATACATTGCCAAACATCTGGGCCTGACCGTCTGCCTCCAGATGGCAAGCAAATTATTACAACACCCAAATTTTTATCATCACGTTCATATTATCACGGATGTACTCAACACAGGCCACACTCTGATGCCCATTGCCCCGCGTTTTCGACAGATCGTACCGGTGCAATCGCCGCTTTATAAAAAAATGCAACAGGCCGGCGAGGTGGGGTTTCCAATCGTGCTGCGCTTTGCGGCCCCGTCACTCCAAGCGGCCACGATTCGTGAACTCATCGGGACTGTGGATGTGGCGGCGGGCGGCAAGTTCCGCACGATCAGCGTGACAAATCCAGCAGCTTCAACGGGAAAGGCGATATCCAATGCGGCTCTGCGCGCGGCCCATGTTCGCATGCGCGTCATGGGCGTCAATAAAACCCGCCATTCACTATTTCTTACGGTAGAGATAATCGCCCCCAGAGGTGTCTTTCAATCCCTGGCAGTGGCACAAAAGGGAAAAACCATCAGCGGCGGTTACATTATCGCACAGCTTCCGCGCGGAATGGACAAGATCATGATTCCATTGACCGCCGCGCCCGGAAGTTCCGCGGTTTTGCGTGTCACGGTGCTGACCGGCTGGCATGAATATCGCATACCATTTACCGTTAAAGATATCCCCCTTCCGGAAGCGCCTCTGAAGCGCCGCGTACCGGAGCGTTAATCCGCTGGTTGTCCCACCGAAATCCGAAAGCAATCTTACGATGCCGGCTTGGCGGCCATTTTTGCGACAGGTTTTGGTTGCGGCGCGGACGGGGGCTTGATCCACACGGGGCCGGCGGGGATGGCAATGGGGGGAATGGCCAATCCGGGCGGATGTACCGGCCCCGGACCAGTTGCGGGTTTCGTTGCGCCAGGTTCAATGGATGGAATCGGTACCACACCGCGCTGCTTCCAGAAATTAAGCATGGCTTTAATAGTCGATTCCTCCTGCGCCTCCGTGCTAAACAACCAGCTTCCGCCATATAAAGCGGATTTGAAAAAATGATAATGCTGTGGCTTATGCCCGGTAAGCAACACCAGTAAATAGAGCGGAATAGTTCGGTTATCCCAGTGAACGCTTTGTCCGTTAAACATGAAATTGATTTGATTGGTTTGGGGCCGACAGATCAGATTCAGCAGGTATGGAGCCGCCAGCAGCGGCTTTTCCGGTGCAAACAGTTCCATGAAGTTCCGCCCTTGCAACACGCTGGGGTTTTGGAGAATGTCATTGGCCTTTGAATCACGCGCCAGCCGCTCGGTGAAATTCACAAGCATTGATTTCAATTGCGCCGGATGCCAATGTTCCAATAACTGCGCCGCATATTGTCCATCCTGCGTCTGCTGCCAGTAATTGACGAAGTGCATAATGTAAATGTTCTGACCGTTAAAATGCACAACGTGTCGTTGCGTGGCTCCGCTGTACATCACCATATTGCCCACCGCCCGGTGGAAAACGATTTGCACCATTTTTGCCGAAGGCTTGCGATCCCAAAGTGCCGCCATCGTGGATAGATACACCACACGCCGCTGATCTCCCAGGAGACGATCCAATATCCAGTTGCTGTTATCACCGGAAAGTTTTGCCAGGCCCACCGCCGATGTGGCCCGAACATCGGCGCGCCGCGCAAAGGCGGCTCCCACCAGCGGCAGCACGCCGGGCTGGATTCCCCAGTTAAACATGGTCATGCGCTGTTTCCGCGGCAACTTGATTACCGCCATGGTCCAGCGATCCAAATTGATGTTGAAGTCCAGAAGTTTGATAAGTCGTGTGGCCTGCTCCGGCCCCCCGGCATTAATAATGGCTTGAAGCTGCATGCCCAGCGCGGTTTGAATAATATTGGACGCATGTTGCCGTACGGCATAGCGATGGGAGGATAAATTCCGTAATCCTGTGGCCAGCAATGCCGAAGCCTCGGCCGAAGTTGCAACGGACGTGTTCGGCGGCGGAGTTTGAGCCGGAAGGTTTCGTGTGTCAAACGAAGATATGAAAGCCACAGCGGCAATCGCGGCCAGAGTCAGGAGATTGAAATGGGATCGCCGCATAAAATCCGCCATTGTAATATTCACCATGTAACAATGCCCGCCTTCACGCTTTTTATCTTCCGCTGTGATAAAATTCATCCCATTATTTATACCCATTTTTCATTGCGGTTAGAAGTGGGAAATGATTATTCCCGCGCCATATCAGGCCCGCACCCGCGAGCCCAAAGCATCCAGCACGCTCATATAATTCATGTATGCGTCATACGGGGACTCGTAAATGCTGAAACTGGGTGTATTCAAATCGCCAAAAAAACGGGTGTTCATATAAAGGAAATGATCACTGGCACTTAATTTCCTCCAAGTTGCAAGCAACGTCGGATCAGCGGAATCTTTGACAGGTTGTTCCAGTGTATAAAGCTCCTGCAAGGCGTTGGCCTGCATGGCATTGCCCAGCCATGGAGAGAGATCACGCTGGCTATCGGTCCAGCAGATATTGCGTGGAATGCTTAATTCCCCCACCGGCTCATGTTGCCGGATAATTTCCGATGGCGTGCTGAAACGGTCCGCATTTTCAATCACGTAGCGCGGCAAGGCCCGCAGGAAGTCAAAAATTCCGCTCGTAGCCGGATGCCGCTCGCCAAACGTTTCATAATCCATGCCCAGCAGGCAGTATTCCCCCTCCGCTCCAGTTCCATGCAGCCAATGGGCGTATTTATCAGCCAGCAACGGCCAGTTTACCCACTGGTGCGCGGAAAACCGCAGCGATAGATCATCGCTTAATCGGTAATGTCGCAGCAGCAGTTTCAGCCGCTCGCGTGGAGCTTTGTATACATGCCCCGGACTGCGATTGCCCAGTGCGCCTTCCCACCCCTCAGTGATGACCGCCTGAAAGTTCAGCGCCGCTACCAGCCGACCAACCTCATTGGAATAGATAAGATTGGTATTGCGGAATATCGTCGGCTTGTGCCCGAAAATATGCTCCACAGTCCGGCTGTGCAGGTTGACTTGCGCGGCAAATTCATCCGGTGAATAAAGACACGCCAGACTGTGATGCGAGGTTTCACCAAGGAATTCAACACACCCGGTGGACGCCAGTTGCTTCAATAACGTCACAACCTCCGGCGCGTCATCGGCAAACTGTTCTAAAGCCGTGTTGGTTACGCCCAGAGCCACACGAAAAGCCGAGCCATATTCGTGCGCCAATTCCAGCAGCACTTTGGTGGCGGGAATATAGCTCCGGTGGGCGATTTCACGGGTGAACCGACGATTGGCCTGACCATCAAAATAGTCCGAGTCGGAATCAAAAATACTGTAACGGCGAAGACGATAAGGCTGATGAATCTGAAAATATAAGATAATGGCGGCCATCGGACATGTCCTGTATCGACTGACTTCTCCAAAGGATTTTAATTATACCCGCTGCCGAGCGTTGGACGAATCCGTATACCGAAGGTCAGTGTATAAACAGCAGCGAGACCAGCGTCAGCACCAGCACGGCCAATGTCACCCACATATAGAACCAGTCATGTTCCACCACGGCAAAAAGCACCATGGAAATCGCCACCCTGCTGATGGGGGTCAGCACCAGCAGCAGCAATCCCAGATCAATGATGCTTTTGCCATAACCGTGAATCACGCCCTGATATAAAAGCACGGGATTGGTTGTGAACGTCACATGTCGCATTTCCTTTACCGACGGTGGCGCATGAATAAAGCTGATCGTAAGGCCCAGAATCATCACCGCCACGCTGAGAATCACTCCAACGCGCAATACCCAGCCTGCGGCATCCTGAATGATATAGTCCTCTTTTATCGGCGCATGGCGGGAATCTCCGTCCGGCGGTATAGGATCAACGGGTGCTGGAGTGTTTATCATATCCATTTTTTAATCATCCTTCGATGCAAGGTCCCGACGCGGTTGTCGGGTCACAAGTGTACCCTGCAACCACGTAACAGCATTTCCACGCCTACAATTCCCAAGAGAATCGCAAAGACTTTGCGAATATGGGAGTTGGACATTTTCTCCATTAATTTTGTGCCCAATAACGCACCGATTACCACGGACGTGGCCACCGGCACCACCAGATAGGGCAGCACCAGACCGCGGTGCAGATATACGCCCGCCGCCGCCGCCGCCGTCACACCGATCATAAAGTTGCTGGTGGCGGTGGAAACCTTGGTGGGCAGGTGCATGGCCACTTCTTGCGCCAGAACTTTCAACACACCCGCACCGATGCCCAGAATTCCCGCCATAATACCGGCAATGAACATGATGCCCATGGCCGGCGGAACATTGGCGGCATTGTAAAAAATCTCTCTGCCCAGGCGCTTATCAAAATATGAACCCTCAAGCCGAAGGAAATTGGCCAGGCGATCATTGTGGATATTTTTCGGCAATTCTTCCCCGATATTAAGCAGAATCGGAACCAGGGAAAGCAGCAGGGCCACGCCGAATAAAATAGACAGCATCTGAGCATTTAGAAACTTGGCCAACACGGCGGCACCAAGAATGGCACCGCTGGCGGTAGAAAGTTCCAGAAACATGGCCACACGCACATTGGTAATGTGATCGCGCACATACACCGATCCGGCACCACTGGATACCGCAATGACGGACACAATACTGGCCCCAATGGCCTGTTCAATGGGCATGTGCATAAAAATGGTCAGTACCGGCACAATAACAATGCCGCCACCGAGTCCACTGATCGATCCTAACACCCCCCCCGCGAAGGAAGCTCCGGCAACTTCCAGAATCCAAGTTATCGCGGCAGTGTCCGCCATTATTTCCTCCCCGATAAAACTTCACCAGCCGCGCCATTGCAGCCCAAACAGTACACTAGTGGATTATCCGCATTCATTCAACAGGTCAAAACGCTTCACAGCAGTGTTTTGCCGGTCATTTCCGCCGGCTGCGGCAAGCCCATGATTTGCAGGATCGTCGGGGCCACATCGGCCAGACATCCGCCCGGGCGTAAAACCCTGCCTTTGAATCGATCATCGACAACAATTAATCGCACATCAAATGTCGTGTGGCTGGTGTGCGGACAATTATTGATCGGATCCCACATTTGTTCACAGTTGCCATGATCGGCGGTGACAACGGCGGCCCCCCCTTGGGCCTGGATTTTATCCAGCAGCCTGCCCACGCAGACGTCAACGGTTTGTACCGCCTTGATGGCCGCCGGTAAATTGCCGGTGTGGCCCACCATATCTCCATTGGCAAAATTCACGACGTAAAAATCTTCCTCACCTTTTTCCAAAGACGCCAGAACAATTTCCGTGACTTGTGCTGCGCTCATCTCCGGCTGCTGGTCATAGGTTGTCACTTTGGGACTGTCCGCCATTTTGCGGTCCTCGTGATGAAACGGCGGTTCGCGATAATCATTGAAGAAAAATGTGACGTGTGGAAATTTTTCGGTTTCCGCGGACCGAAACTGGCTTAATCCCTGTTCCGCAATATACATGCCGAGTATTTCCTTCATTTTTTCCGGCTTGGCAAAAATGGGATGCACCGGCAGGCCTTCTTCATACGCGGTCATGGTGGCAAAATAAATATTTGTCGGCCGGGTTTGGCGGATGAACCCACCGTTCTTTTCCTGTTTGAAGCGATTGTCATCATACATAAACGCCTTGGTGATTTCGCGCGGGCGATCTCCACGATAATTAAAAAAGATAACCGCATCGCCATCTTTAATTTTGCCATCAATTCCGGCAATCACGCTGGGCACCACAAATTCATCTCCGGCACGGGAGGGTTCGGTGGCATTGGCGTAATAGTGTTCCACCGCCGTAATCGCATCGGGAAACGCGACCCCCTCACCAAGCGTGAGCAGATCATAGGCTTTTTTAACGCGATCCCAGCGATTATCACGATCCATCGCATAATACCGCCCCACCACCGTGGCGATTTTGCCGACGCCTATCGCCTTGGCCCTGGCTTCCAGTGCCGCGAGATACCGCTTTCCGCCCTGCGGAGCCGTATCCCGGCCATCGGTAATGGCGTGAATCAAAACGCGATCCGCGGGAAACTTTTTCCGTTTGGCCAATTCCAGCAGGGCATAGGCATGTTCCTGGTCACTGTGCACCCGACCATCGGAACATAGGCCCAGAAGATGCACCCGGCCATGATTGGCCCGGGCAAAATCAAACGCGGCATTGAGTGCGGGATTTTCAAAAAAGCTGCCGTCGCGAATCCGACGGGTGATACGCATGGTTTCCTGATCCACTATTCGGCCGGCCCCGATATTCTGGTGGCCCACTTCACTGTTTCCCATCACGCCTTCGGGCAGACCCACCCATTCGCCGCTGGTGTGAATCAGTACGTTAGGATAATCCCGCATCAGCCGATCATCCACCGGGTGTTTGGCCAGCTTGATGGCATTGTATGAATCCATTTCCGGATGCGGATTTTCACCCCAGCCATCACGGATAATCAGCATCATCGGACGTTTAATTGAAGATTTGGACACGGACATTAGCAACTCCATTCTTTCCTGAAAGACCAAAGCCTTAAAGTATAGCGGTTCTGCGCCGGGAGAAAAATAGACTATAACTTTACGCCCGACCATGGGTGTGCCGGTTTTTGTCGGGATTCTAAAAAGGCAACGCGCCCAGTTTTTGGGGAATATGGCACATGGCATTTGATCGCATCCGTCCCATGAAAGCGTCTTTCATTGGTAATTGGAAAAGGCAGATCACGTTATGCGTCTGGAGCATCCATCGGTGAGATTTTATCAAGGCGGTGAGAGGAATATCTGCGGTGCATTTGTGCCAGCATGGATCGGGTCAGCAATACGGCTGCGGTACCCAAGGCCAATCCACAAACCAATCCACCCAGCAACATAGGCCCCAGAAAAGTGCCAAATATTCCATGCCACGAGAGGCTTTGATGCTCCAGAATTTCCGGCGATAGAAATGTGCCATGCAGAATCAGGTGGCCCGTCTGAACATTCATGAAAATTAAAAATGGTATCAGCGGTGGGAGGGATATTTGCGTAGCCAGAAGGGTAACGGGAATATTGATGTGTAGTCGCCGGGCGGTATAAATCGCCAGTATGGTTTGAATGCCGTAAAGCGGCAGAACGGCGATCAACACGCCAACTCCGACTGCGGTGGCCAGCATGGAATCCGCCAGCGCGTGGCACTGAGCAAAACCGAGTTGCCGCCTCCAAAATCGCCAGCGAAAAAAATCCCGCCAGTAAACCTGCTGGTTCTTGTAGGGAACTTGGCATTTTCGGCACGGCATAGGATTGATGATGCGCCAGGTGGTCAGCATGACGTTCAGCCGCACCCCCCGAAGCGTATCACGCACGGGGCGGAAATGGGTGATCCGATCTTCCGCGGTGAAATAAATACAGGTGATCGGAGCCGACCGCACCTGCAGCCCCGCCCAGGCGTGGCGAACCAGAGTTTCGGTTTCAAAATCAAAGCGGCGAAATATGTGGGTGAGCGTACGCGTATGCTTTAAGGGATAAATTCTCAGACCGCACTGGGTATCGGGAACATCCTGTCCCGTCTGCAGCAGCATCCAGAAGCGGGACATATCCCGTCCACGCTTACTGCGCGCCGGGACATTGGCGAAATCCATCTGCCGATCCCCGATAATCAAATCGTCGGGAAATAATTGGCTGATTCGCATGAGCCTGTGGATATCGGAAACCAGGTGCTGTCCGTCGGAGTCAATGGTAATGGCGTGGGTGCAGCCGGCGTCCGCGGCGGCGGCAAACCCCGTCAACAGTGCCGCCCCCTTGCCTTGATTACGGCGATGCCGCAAAATCCGCAACGGGCAGTCCGGACTAAACGGATAGCGGAGTTCCAGGTTTTGCAGCACCTCCCCGGTGTTGTCGGTGCTGCCATCATTGATTACAAAAACCGTCGCCTCGGGCAGCTTGGCCAGTACATCATCAATAACTTTTGCCAGCGTCCCGCCATGGTTGTAGACGGGAATGATAACCGCATAGACAAAGGTCTGTGGCGGCGACGCGGAGGTGGCGGTATCCGCGTAAATGATTGCTGGTGCTCCCGGCACAGATGTAATGGTCGAACTTGTCATAACGGTTTTAATTCCAACTTTGTGCCCATGCCACAGAAATAATTGCGCACGCATTACCCGGTGGCGCACCAGTTCCGCCATTTCACAATATTGCAAACCGCAAGCGCCACTGGCTATATGGTACCGAAAAGAGGCCATTCCGAACAGCGGGCGCACCACAGGGGTGCGGGACAGTTTACGCGGCCCGTTGAACGTCGAGCGAAAGCAGTGGCGAGCTATTGACAACAGATAGCCAACCACCGCATTTCAACACGGTTCTCTTCTGGGAAAGTCAAGCGGGCAAAAAGGGGGATGTCTTAACCGCTAAGAAAAAAAACAACTTCTTGAGAGCACCGTCCACGGCGCGCCGGGACTCTACCATTGAGCAGTTGCTCGCGAATCCACCGGGCTGACTTCATGGCTTTGATCTGCCGTTCGCGCCGCACTGCGGAACTCCGTGACGGGTGGGCCTCCGACCATCGCATTACCCATGGGCCTCTGGCTCGCGTATATTTAAAGGTAGAATCCGCTGACTGATCATTGTGTTGCTGAAATCGGCGCTGGAGGTCCTCCGTGCTGCCGACGTAAAATCGTCCCGCAGAATTTTCCAAAACATAGACCCAGAATGCATGAGAGGAGTCATCCAAACTCCGCGGGTAGGATTCGAACCTACGGGAAAGTGGCGTTTTCGGTGTCAAAAACGCCATTTGATACTGAAAATTGTAACCTCACGG
>JAJYGE010000024.1 GCA_021785155.1 Planctomycetota bacterium | reverse complement strand
GGCGAGTTCCAGTTGCAGCAATCGGGCCGCACGGCGAAGTTTTTCCGCGGTGAACCGCGCAAGGTATCCATCATGGCGAATCCGGATTTGCGTGGAACATATCTGTTTTCCCTCGCGGGCGGCGATTTCGTTGAGGCTGGGATGAAAATCAGGATGACAGCGGCCAATGAATCGCAGGTCCGCGCGCCGGGGGAAGATGCGAATCTGCCACATCTCCGTAAATGCGGGTGGATTTTCAGAATGCAAATCTTGCCGGAGAATGGCGAAGGCCAGGGCAGTGGGATCGTTCAGGCAGGCCCGCACGAGGCCGACGGATTCGGGCAGCAGCCACTCATCGCAATCCAGCATGAAAATCCAGTCCTGACTGGCCAGGCTGACAGCTTTATTGCGCGCGGCGGAAAAATCATCGCACCAATTGAAGAAATCCACCTTGGCACCAAGTTCGCGGGCCAAATCAGGCGTACCATCTGTGGAACCGGTATCCACCAGAACAATTTCATCAGCTACGGCCTCAATGGAATGAATCGCCCGCGCCAGGCGCGGGCGTTCATTGCGGGCGTTCATGCAAACCGTGATTCCCATAATGGTTTACCGCTTGCGAAGTAACCGCAATGGCATCAGCAGCAGGGCCAGTAATCCACCGGCGAAAAGCCCGACAGCCGCAGGCTCCGGCACGACCTGGGCGCTCAACGTACCGCCGTTCGTGGGGCTTGAAAAATTAACCAAGTCTCCGGAGAGCGATACCGGCGGAGCCGATGTAAGCTGCACACCGAAGCCATCAGAGACCGCAACGCTGGATGTTGGGACCCCATTGAAGAAGTTTGCAAGGGCGGAAGTGTTGGCACCTTGGAGATCGGAGACAAGCGTGCTCTCCGTGGCGGTGGCCGAATTGGCAAACGCGGTGTCAAAGCTATCACCTGAATTGATGATGTTTGTCGAATTGCTGAACAAAGTTGAGATTCCGGTGTTGTTGCTTGCATTGGTGTACACGCCGATGAACCCGAGAAATCCGCCGATTAGAGAACTTGTGCCCAAGTCGGAGAAGGTTACCGATCCGGTATTGGACGTATTAGCGGCGAGAGAGACGGGGCCTGCCAAATCGCTAAATGGCGAATACGTAACTTGCACGCTTGACGAAGAGGTATTTGTATAAAAGAAAAAATACCCATCGGAAATGGTCTGCGTCGGGTCAATGGTGTAATTGACGACCGTGGTGCTCTGGGCCACAGCAGAAGCGGACGCGGTGCTGGCCCCGGCACCATACGCTGTCGCGATTCCGACACCCAGGCAGGCAACTTTCAGACATTGCTTGGCCACAACCGATGCACTTTGCTTGGAATCCATTGTTTGACCTCTCATAAAAATCTCCAGTGAAAGAGTACCAACCGGCGGGCATCCGGGGCGACCGCACACGCGGCCAAAAACTCCCGATGCCCCGGCGAGACATGTCAAATCCTAACTCCCACGCTTCTCCTTCTCAACAGCAGTCCCAAGCTACCAAGCGCCAGCACGGCCAGCGACGCAGGTTCGGGGACCGCCGCCACCTGCAATCCCAATCCATTGGATGTATTTGTCAGATCAAAAACGTAGCCATTGACATCAATAGGCCCGGTATTGGTAAATGATCCGGTGATTCCGCCGCCGGCGCTGATGAAATTAAAGCTGTCGCCAACTGATGCGATAAATCCGCTTGCCAGATTCAGTGATAGTGTGCCCGCCAGCGTTGCGGAACCCGTCACATGAATTGTGTCATATTGACCCGCTTGCGTGCCTGATAATCCAATATTCAGAATGCTGGAACCGTTCAGGACTAAATTGCCTGTAACATCCATGGTGCTGGGATCAAGCGAAAGGGTTCCACTGTTGGTAAAGTTGCCCGTTGTGGTGAATGTCGCACCGTTTTCCAGCTTGAAGGTTCCGGTATTGCCGGTCATCGCGGTGATGGCGGAAAAGGCGGTGTTGGTGCCATTGAGGATGATCGTGGCGGCGTTGTTGGTAACATTGCCGGGCAGGATCATGGTGCTGTTGGCGTTGACCTGATAGGTTCCGCCGGTCAGCGTGCCCGAAGCAAAGTTGGTCACACTCGTAACATCCAGCGTACCGCCGTTGGTGGCTTCGTAGGTTCCACTGTTGGTGTAGGCCACACCATTGGTTTCCAGTAGCAATGTGCTTCCGCTTATATCGGCGTTGACCGTCCCGTTGTTGGTAAAGCTGTCAACATTAATCAGACCGGCACCGGAAATGGTATGGCCGGAATCCTGTATCAGGTTGCTGTTGCCGAGGTCATTAATCAAAGCGGAATCCAAGTTACCGGCGAAGCCGTTAAGAACAATGGAGCCGCTTCCGGCAAGCTCAACGGTACCACTAATCCCGATGCTGGTGCCCACATCGGTGCCACCCTTGTTGACCGTGATGGTGCCATTGTTAGTCGTGGTAACGGTGCTGGAGCCGCCGGCGAAAAAATAAACATGCGAGCCGTCAAGGATATCAAGATTGCTGCCTGCGGAAAGTGTTATGTTTGTCAGCCGGGTAACGCCTTGTTCATCAATTTCACTGCCGCTGATGCTGGCAAACGTACCGCCGGTCACCGTGCCGCCGTTAATCAGAACAGTTCCGCCGTTGGCTTCGATAGTGCCGCCGGCGTTGTTAATCGTGGCTGAAGTTTCTTCCAGTGATCCACCCGTGTCGGCTTGCATCGTACCGGAGTTGGTGAGACTGGTGTAGCCATTAAGAACGACCGTTCCGGCGTCGGCCAGGATGGTACCAGTATTGATAAACGGGCCGCTGCCGAAAGTAAGCGTGCCGCCGTTGGTGGCCTCGAAGGTGCCATTGTTTACAAACGTGCCGGAAATACTGTATTGCAGCAGCAGATTATTTCCATTGGAGTTGGCATTTACCGTACCATTGTTGGTGAAGCTCGCGACGTTAATTTGACCGGTACCGGAAATGGTGTGACCGGAATTCTGCGTCAAAGTGTTACCGCCATAGATGGTGGCGGTGAAAAGACTGCCGCCCGGCACGGCGTTGAGAATTAAATTGCCAGTTCCTTCCAAGGTCATTGTGCCATCAATTCCCAGCCCGGTGTTCGCGTTGGCGGCGCTGGAATTAAGTGTAATCTGACCATTGTCGTTGACATATCCACCGGCACCAATGACAAGATCAACGCCTGCGGCGACAGCCATACCACTATTGGGATCGATTGTTAAACTGCTGAGAGTTGGGGGCGTTACGGCATAATCGTCCACTGCCGGCGCGGCAATCGTTGCCGGGCTGCCAATGGTCACGGTTGAGCCGTTGGACGGTGCATCATTAAGATACCAGTTGTATATGTTACTCCAAAATGAGTTGCCTCCGCCCCCCGTCCAGGTGTTCGTCGAGCTCACCGCACTGGCCTGCGCCGCACCGGTTATCGCCACCACAGATGCCGTCACTCCGATGGCATACGCCACCATAGCGCGGTGGCTGCGGGTGAAGCGTGATCTGGCCTGGCAAGTGGGATTCCACCCTGTTGAACATACGCGCGCGTCAATGCAAGAGGCAACGGCTTTATGACTTTTCATGGTACCTGCTACTTTCTCAATGGCCAACAGGACAACTCTCAATCCCTGAAAACGTATCAGGAGACGATCAAGAGCTTAGCAGGCGATTATAAAGAACGCAATACGTATTTTTGCGTACGCATTTTGGCGTATTCGCTGGTCCCACCGGCACCCAAACGTGGCACTTTTGGGGCCAAGAAAGCCAAAATTGTGGCGAAAATCAGACAGACACCGAAAAACCACCGCCAACCTCCAGTACCGGTACACCGATACCCGTGAAGTTACGAAATTTATACTCAAGCGCGGACATTGATGATACATTCAAAAATAGCGTTGATTATCAGCGGCGATATTGCGGCAGGCATCGTCCCTGATGCCGTTATACAACTGTAAAGCCACGCCAACGGCACGAGGGACCGTGCCTGCTTCAAATGCCGGAAGCCGCGTTGCAGGATTAATCGGTAAGGTTAAATTCATGCAACAGCAGTTCGAACTGCTTGTGATATTCCTTGCCACCAATCGCAGCGCCGTAAAGTGCCACAAGCTGTTTAAGCGCGGCGCGGGTTTGATTTTCATAAGCATTGGCTTTGAGGTTGCAGCGAATCAGATAGTAATAAGCCTGCCAGTAAATTTCCGATCCCGGTTCGAGCTGCGGAATAAGCCGCACGTAAATGCTGTGGGAATGATTAAAATGGCCGGAGGCATACAAGGCCCGCGCGGCACCGATAAAATTAGTCAGGTCGCCGGGGCGTTGTTTCTCCAGAGTTTTGAATGTTTGCCAGGCCTGCTGTCCCTCCCCGGCGCGAATCAACTCAGAGGCCTGAATCTGCCGGTAGGCATAAATATCATCTTCATTCTTTTTGCCGGGCTGAGTTTGCAGGGATGTAATCAACTGTTGCAGCAGCGCTGCGGCATTGGCGGCGAGGCGTCGGGCCTTGCCCGGATCGCTGTGCCGATATTTCCGACTCTCCTGATCATATTGGCCGATCAGCCCCTTGATGACATCCGCGGCGTTTTGAGTGGACTGACTGGCAAATTTCTGGACGAGAGGAAGGATTTTATTGCTTTGTCCGGCCAACTGATACTGTCGAATGCGGTAACGTAGAAGGATTCCGCGCAGTTTTGGCGAAAGCTGTTTCTCCATGGCGGTAAGCTGATCCAGATAATGTCCGGCGCGAAACGGATTGCGCAACGGACTTATGGCGGTGCCGGCCTCAAGCATCAGAATATTGACACGATAGCCTCTGGCCCTGGCCAGTGAATTCTTGGTGGCGGCGGCGGGCGGATGATTCAGCAGCGTCATATACGCTGAGGCGGCATGAAGCAGTTGATGGGCGGCCTTGGTTTGCCGCGAATGAGGTGCCTTCTTGAGCACCAGAGAACTTAATTGCTCCGCGCGGATGCGCACAAGCTGATACTGGGCATCCAGATAGAGCGAATCGGTGGCGGGAATTTGATGAAACATCTTGATGGCCTGCTGATATTGCCCGGCATTTTCCAATTGCAGCGCATAGGGAAAGCGAATTTGCGGATCATGAAACGTGTGCCAGTCCAGACTGATGGCCTCCGTGGTAAGTTTATCAATGCCGGCGGACACATGGCGGGATTCGTTCAACTGCGACAATTCAGAAAGTGCCAGGGCGATGGCGTGTTTGGCACGCGGATCCTTTGGTGCCAGTCGGACAAACGCGATATTCAATTTGGCCGCCAGTTCCACCTGGCCAAGTTGCGATGCGGTAATAGCGGCCACCAGCGTGGTTTCCGCCCGTATGGAATGGGGGAGGTTTTTGCGGTCCAGCAGCCCCTGGGCCGTGACCAGCGCCTGACGCTGATTGGCGGTTGCGGGGTTTTGCGCCTCGGTCCAGGCCAGAGCCAGAACCTGCAGCGGCGGAAGCGCGTTCAAATCTGATTTTGCCGTAATATCTTGTGCCAGATGGGAAAAAATAAGCCCCTGATATTGCGGTGCTTTACTGATGACATCGCTTACGATTTTAATGGCCGCGTCCATGGCGGCGGCACGTTGCGCCGGATTCTTTAACGTCACAGCGGAAGCCATGGCGATACGAAACGCCAGAAGCTGTTCGCCCATTTTAGCCCCTACGGAATCGGCCTGTGGCTGCGCGTTGGTCCAAGCGACAAACGTCTGCAGGGCGCTGCGGGCCTGTTGATATTTCCCGCTGCGCAGCAAAGCGGTCACCTGTTGATAGCGCGCATCGTATTGCAGCCAGACCGGCGCGTGGGCGGATTGCGCGGTGGTGAGATCCGCATTGGCTTTGTTATATTGGCCATTGCGCAAATACGCTTTACCACGCAGCAGCAGCGCGCGGTAATACACGCCGCTGTTTTGCGCCCCGGCATAGGGAGTAATTCCCCCGATGGCGGCGGTGAGCAACTTTTGCCGGGCCTTGGCACTCGGAGGCAATGACAGGGCGGAGAAATAATCGGCGTACGCCAGATAATAAGCCGTATCGCGCTGGCCATTCATGGCGTTGGTGTAACGGGCTTCATCGGCATGGGTAAATGTGGTGGCATTGTTCAAACTGGTTACCACATCGGAGTAATGCTTTAACGCCAGCGTCAGCAGACGCCTGGCCAGATTGGCGGATGGCGCGAGATCCTGACGCAGCGCCGGCGTGCCGGACCAGAATTCAATTTGATTCACCGCATTACGCGTAACGTTGGCCAGTAGAAACTGCGCTTGAACCGTTGACCACTGCGGATCAACATGATCTCCCGTGGCCTGGAGATAACTGTTGACCGCCTGGACAAATTCCTGCCCCAATTTCTCTTGTTTGGCGGGGTGGGCATTGAATTGATCCCAGCGGCAGAAAATATCGGCGGCGCGAAACAGGGCTTTGTCCGCCGGATTGGTGGCTTTTTGCATACTGGCCGCAATTTGGGCCGTGGCATGGGTCTGTTCCAGTCGCACGACAACTTGCGAAGCACTGGCATTGGGAGGCAACGGCGGCAACGGTGCCGATGCGGGAGCGGCATACACAATCGGTGTTATCACAAGCGCCAGAATACTGGCGGTCAGTGAAGCAATTACCAAGGAGGCCCGTTGAATCCTCAATCCCGGCGCTTTGCGAACCCATGCCGTAGTTGGATTTCCCTTATGCCCAGCGGCATGAATTCGTGAGCCGCCATGGTTTTTGATGGAACCAGCAATTGCGGCTTGATCGCGCGGTGATTTGGATAGTGAGCAAATTTTCATCAAGGCTTTGATCCTTCATTGCGGAAGGTATCCGCGAAACATAACAACTCATCAGCGCCGTTTACACCGGCGTCATACATTTTCCGCCCGGCCCGCATTCCGATGGACATCATTATTGCCCCGACGGCTGTCGAAACGCCACCTCTTTGAACCGGGCCGCAATGCAATCGCTGTACGCGGTTATCACATCGTTGTATGGCACGGAATTGGAAGGGGAAATAAATACCTGCACCGGCACGCCCTTGGCGAGGGCCTTATGTTTGTTTTCCAAAAACGTCGCCAATTGCCCGGAGAGATCGGCGGTTTGCAGGCCCGGCATAATGGCGAAGGTGCGTGTGCCGCGAAGGCGCAATTTGATGTTGATGCGGGTGGGGGGCATGGCGGTGGTTTTTACATTTGACAGGCCGCCCTTGACGGCCGGGGTATTATTGGTCAGATACCAATCCGGACTGACAAATGAGCTGCCAAGCATAAAAAATATCAGAATCACCATGACCACATCGACCATGGGCGTCATATTCGGCCCGACATGATGAGCCGCATTCATTCCACGACGTTTATATTTTTGGGATAGAGCCATGTAACACCTCAATGTTTTTTTCGCGCGGATCAACCCGGGCGGCGGGTCATAAAATGAATGCTCGCAATACCGGCCTGCGCGCAACTGTTGAGCACCGGGGCGATGTATTTGTATGGAATCGACCGATCCGCCCGCAGAATCAGCTTCATTTTTGGATCGTCACGTTTCTGCTGTCGCAAATACGCCGCCAGTTGATCTTGTGATATTTCATTGCTCCATATCCAGATTCGTGGCGGCCTGTTGCGGGAGTAGCCACTGCTGGATGGAACCAAATTAATAATCAGTTGATCCGTCTTATTGCGCAAATCCTTGCCATTTTTGGCCGCGGGAATTTTTATACCCTTGATGGATGCCGCTTTGGCGATGTGCCCTACCAGAAGAAAGAAAATAATCAGACACATGATAATATCAATCAGTGGCGTCACGTTGATGTGCGTATCCTGCATGGGCTTGATGCCGCGCATTTTCATAATACGAACTCCTTGCCAGCAACTTCGGCAGATTAGCCGGGCACTGCCGGAAATTCCGCCCGATCTTTACTTTTACACGCCAGCGGCCGTATCACCGGAACCGGCTCCCGTTCGGCGCGGTACTGGCCGTGCGGCAGGTTTGGCAGCTTCCGATGCGGACGATGCGGCGGCAGCTTTATCAGCGGGCCGCAGGCTTTCCAGCAGTTCTTCGGAAATGACCGACGCCCGGCTGATAATTTTGTCCAATCTCATGCGAAAGTACCCGAAGGCGATCAAAGACGGAATGGCCACGGCCAAGCCGCCGAAGGTGTGCCAGAGAGCGGTGGCGATACCGACCGAAAGATCCGAAACTTTAGCCTGTCCGCCCGCATGATGCAGCGCCTCGAATGCTTCGATCATACCCAGGACGGTCCCCAGCAGTCCGATCAGCGGTCCGATGTTGCCAATGACATTGAGCATCTCAATACGCCGGAAAAGATTGGCGCTGCTTTCCGATATTTCACTTTCCATGCCTTCGCGCATGGCCCCGTAACCCAGGTGCGCGCGACGGATGCCCGCCTGCATGGCCTGACTTACAAAGGATTGATCGGCCGCCGTAAAATCAATCAGTTCCTTAAGTTGCCGGGCATCAATCAGAGAACGAATATGTTCCGTGGTTTCGATCGGCGCGATTTTACCGGCGCGCAGATGGATCACCGCGTCAAAAATTAAGGCGATGCTGGCCAGCGAGGCACCCACCAGCACGACAATAATGGTGATATCCAATCCCCAGAGAATCGGGTTGGGGTGATAGGCACCGACGCTGTCGCCGCCGCCCCCGGCGCTTTGGGCCATTGCGGTGTGGCTTAAGGCCACCAGCGTGCCAAGAAAAAGCACGCCGAGAAGAACCATTCGCGAACGAGATCGAACATAACTGCTGAACATGAAAAAACTCCTTTGAGGTTGTTATCGGCTATTGGGGCCGGATTCCATTTTCTTTCCCGCTGCGAATTCGCCACGCGGGACTTACACACTATTCCTTAATAAGGCGGTATTGGCCGCCGCTTTCCTTGGCAATTTTCTTAAGCGTGGGGGCGTACCGGTTCAAGTTCGCCAGAAATCCCGCGGATCGCCCAGCGAGAAACGTGTACGTAAATATATGCGCACCGACACGCGCATTGTCTTTTTTAATAAAGGGGGCCAACGCGGGATTAAATCCGCCATTGGTCACAAAATAAATAATTTGTGGATGCAGCAACAGAGCTTTATGAAAAGCGTCCTCATACATCGCCAGCCGCCCCGCCCCGCTACCATGCGGAGCAACATTGAAGAACGTCGCTAATGAGGCTCTTCTGGCTGGTACCGTCGCGTGCGACAGTCCCGTCGCACCCAACTGACGCACACCATTACCAACCAGGAAGACGGCAAATCGCTGATACGCCACGAGTCTTTGTATCGAGCGGCTCATCTCCCGGCGTATAATGCCCCAGTTATAGAGCATGTCTCCCGAGTGATCGATAATGTAAACAATGAGTTGCGCGTTGCCGCCACGACCGATAAATCGTGATGGCGGCCCAGATCCCATGCCACCACCCGGTACCCCAAAAGAAGCCTGCACGCCGGCGGCGGCCCCACCCTGAGGTCCAACTGCCACAAAATCCAGCGACTTCGTAGCGGATGAATTCAGCACTGCGGCCACGGACGTCTTGGTGGTATTGGTATATTTGGAAAGAAGTTTTTTGATGTTTTGCCGGGCTTTGCGCAATGGGTTGTTCTGGCCGGAGTTAGGATTGCCGCCCGGATGCGTTGAAAAATGCTGATCCCATGCCTGTGGAATGATAATGGGATGCGATTTTTGAGTAATAACCGAATGAATGGCTTCCGCGGCAAAGAAAATCAGAACAAAAAATCCTAAATGCAGCAGACCGGACGCGATCCATGGAAATGCCTTGTCCAGCCATGGCGGCAATTCACCCGTACTGGTCGCTTCGGCATTTGACAGGGGATCAAGATGATCGCCTTCCGGCGGCGGATGCGAGACTGCCTGACTCATGAAAACGCTCCGTATTTCCTCTGCCGCCATTGCAGGCGAAACCCTAGTGCCCTGTTCCATCCGTAATTACGGGTGGAACAGGGCACTCGGGCTCTGTCAAGCCTAAGTATTGAGGCTTGACACGGCACTAAAACTCCAAGCAACTGGCGTGCCAGGCG
>JAJYGE010000540.1 GCA_021785155.1 Planctomycetota bacterium | reverse complement strand
TTCGGCAGCGAAACCATGGGTACCATGCGGGATATTCATGTGAAAAATTGTTATGACTATGACACCCGTCTGGGCGGAATTAAAATTTTATCCGTTGATGGTGCCCATATCAGCAATGTGCGATTTAACAATATCATCATGAAAAATGTGGATATGCCGATATTCATACGCCTCGGCGGAAGACTTTCCACCTTTCATCCGGGCCAGAAACCGCAAAGTGTCGGCAGTATTAATAATATCGTTATCCGGAATGTCACCGCGCAGGCGTCCAATCTGGGGCATCTGCTTTTTCCCACAGGCATATTTATCACCGGATTTCCAGGCCATCGCATCGGACAGGTGCTGCTGGAAAATATTTCCATCCGACTTTCGGGCGGCGCACCGGCCAGTGCCAGGGACATTCATGTACCGGAAAATATCACCGATTTTCCGGATTTTTTTCTCTTTGCGCCGTATCTGCCGGCGTATGGCATGTATGCCCGGCATGTTGATGATCTGATTCTCAATAATGTCCATTTTGATCTGGAAAACGCCGACGCCCGGCCCGCAATTCTCTGCCAGGATGTTAAACGCATCCAATGGATCAATTCGCCCGCCCCGCTCATGCAGCGCCCAGCCCGCGTCAGGCGACAATGACAGCGGCAGGGCCGACCATTGCCCGGCCCCCGGTTCCGAACAGCGAACAGAACAACAGCGGTTCCAAAAAAACTCCTGAAGATTCCCCCATCCGGCCCGACAGTGTATACAATACTGCACTGGCATGAGGACGCGTGCCGACAGAGACGCTTAAAGGCGAGATTTATGGATATGCAGGATAATCAATCCCGGTCGCTCAACGCGGTTACGACGATCATTGAACCTATTGCATGGATAGGGCAATGGAGCGTTCATGCCGTTCAAACCTTGGGCGATTTCGGCTGTTTTTTCTTTTCGGTTATTTACCGCATGTTAACCGGAATGAACCGCCGAACCATTCGTGAACTATTCATACAAATGTATGAAATGGGAACCTTATCAATTCCCGTGGTCATGCTGGGCGGTGGCTTTATCGGGGCCGTATTGGCCGTGGAAGCCTTTCCACAATTTAAGGCCATCGGGGCGGGCAACCGGGTAGGCTCGGTCATTGTTATCAGCGTTGTCAAGCAAATCGGCCCCGTACTCACGGCGGTGATGCTGGCGGGCCGGCTTGGCGGAGCCATGACTGCCGAGCTTGGCACAATGCGCGTCACGGAACAAATTGACGCCCTGCGGGTCATGGCGGCGGATCCCATTCGCACGCTAGTGGTTCCGCGTGTGCTGGCGTGCATCATCATGACGCCGGTACTCACGATATTCAGTGATTCCATCGGCATTCTGGGCGGATGGCTCATTGCGGTGGGTACTGAAGGCGTGCGCAATTATCCCTTCTGGCATTACGCCCAAGTCGGTATGGATATGTTCACCGTCTATGTGGGACTGATCAAAGCGTTTTTCTTCGGCGTGGTCATTTCCACTATTGCCTGTTACAAGGGATTTCGTTGCGGCAATGGTGCCCAGGGCGTGGGCCGCGCATGCACCGAGAGTTTTGTATCGGGCTTCTGCGTTATTCTGCTGGCGAATTTTATTCTCGCGGTCATGCTTAATAACATTTATGTGATGTTCTGGCCTAATCAGCCCAGTATCTTGTGAGTGTTCACGTATGCCCCTGACAACACATCCAGACGCCGCAGTGCCGGTCATTCGTTTCGAGAATGTTCACAAGTGTTTCGGTCCGCTTATGGTTCTTAACAGCCTGAACCTGGATATTACGCCCGACCAGACCACTGTGGTCATCGGCCCGTCCGGAACCGGAAAATCCGTGCTGCTCAAACACATCGTCGGTTTGCTTAAACCTGACTCGGGAAAGATTTATTTTCATGGTCGGCGCATTGATAATTTACCCGAGAAGGATATGGAGCCGATCCGCAAGCGCTTCGGATTTTTATTCCAGTTAAGCGCGTTATTTGATTCCATGGATGTAGGCGAAAATATTGCCTTCCCGCTGCGACAGGATGGTACATTCACCGAAGCGCAAATTGCCGATACCGTGCATGAAAAATTATCCATTGTGGGCATGGCGGGATCCGAGGAAAAAATGCCTGCCGATCTTTCCGGCGGACAGCGCAAACGTGTGGCCCTGGCCCGGGCCATGGCGATGAACCCGGAAGTCATACTTTACGATGAACCAACCACCGGATTAGATCCCATCCGCTCCGATATCATCAATGAATTGATCCTGAAGCTGCAAAAGCAGTTCAAGGTCACAGGTATTGTGGTCACACATGATATGGCCAGCGCTTTTAAGGTCGCCGATCAGATCGTCATGCTGCTGCACGGCAAAATTGTTTATCGCGGCACCGCCGATGAAATTCGCGCCTGCCCTGATCCGGAAGTGCAACGGTTTATTCAAGGCCGCGCCAGTGAGGCGGAATTAGACGCCCTGGACCGGTTGTAACTCTGAAAATGAATCCGGTGGTTCCGCAGTTGCGTATCATAGTGCGGATTGACTGGTTCAAGGAAAGTCTCGCATGCAAAACCTCCTGGCGTGGATTATCTGCATTCTGATGGGCTTGCTTATCCTGGTCCTGTTGCGCCTTCATTTTTCAAAAGCCATGCGAACCATCGCAAATTTTGTCTGCGACACCGGTACCAGCCCCACCGCTTTTAATGGATTGGTCCAGGCCACCGAGGTGCCGATGCAATATGCCGGCGATCCGATGGCTTGGCCAAAGGTCACAATTATCGCTCCTGGCCGCAATGAGGGGCATGTTCTGCGGCGAACACTGGGGGCGTTATGTGAATTGGATTATCCGAATTACCGCGTGATATTTGTGGATGATCAATCGACGGATGACACGGCGGACATTTGCCGCGATCTGGCGGTCCACTATTCACATTTGCAGGTGATTCATCACACCCAATGCCCGCCGGACGACTGGGGCGGCAAGGTCTGGGCAATACAGCAGGCGGTGCCCCTGATTGATGGCGAGCTGGTGCTGTTTACCGATTCAGATATCTGGCATCACCCGCAATCATTGCGAAAAATGGTACAACTTCAACGCCATCGCAATCTTGATATGCTCAGCCTGCTGCCGCGCATGGAAACCGGCGGTATGCTTGAGCAGGCGGTCATGATTGTGGCCCAACATGCGCTGCTGACATTGGCCCCATTGTATCGCTCCAATGACCCTCGCAACCCGACACCGCTTACCGGCGGAGCGTATATGCTGTTTCGCACCAGCGCTTACAGATTTATGGGGGGTCATGAAGCTATTCACAAAATGCTCGTGGAGGATCTTGCGCTGGGCACCCGTGCGCGTTCACTGGGACTGAATGTTTTTACAATTTGCACCCATGAACTCTTGAGCGGTCGCATGTATGAGGGAATGATAGACACATTCCGTGGACTGAAAAAAAACGCTTACTCCGGCTTACGCTGCAGCCCGGTGGTTGCGGTATTTACCGCACTGGTGATGCTGCTGGCCGGCGCGTTTGTACCTCTCTATTTAATTCTGGCTGTGATCGGGCTGATAACTCATCCGGCGTTCGCCGGGGTGGCAGCCTTGCTGCTGGCGTTGGTCGTGAACATACTTTTCTTCACATATTTTGAACGCCTGCGCCGCGTCACTTCCCAGGATCCATGGACACCGCTGTTTATCCCGCCGGCAATTCTATTTTGTCTTGGTGTATTGGTGGGCAGTATGTGGGACTATTATGTCCGCGGCGGCAGTGTATGGTCCGGGCACCTTTACGCCCGCAAAGAGGTAAATCTGGACGCCGCCATTCTCACAGGTCCCCCCATTCCGACACGGGAAACCTGACGCCCCGGACACACGCTGGTACGCCCATCCCCCGTTATCACACAAAATAATAGCTGTGCCGCCGATAACAAATTTGCAAGCGAGACATGGGATTCCATTCTGATCAATGAAATTGCGAATCTGTGTCCATCACCGCCAATATCACCGGGGCGGGCGGAGTCGCATTACCGACAATGCAGGTGACGGCCCCGCGGTCACGATGCCAACGGTCCGACATGGGATGCGTAACACATTGCGCGGTTCGGCGGCTACCATACACAACAGCGTGGCTACCTTTCGGTAAAAAGCCGCCGTTCGCGGCGCACCGGAACGGTGCCCTGCTGTCGCCTCAGAAACGTGGACCACGCAACGTTTCACGTACGCGCAGCAACTTGGGATGCACGCGTATCGGCATCCAAGACATCGGCGGCAATCCAACCGGACATCAGAGCCATGGGCATGCCCGGACCGGGATGGGCGGAACCACCGGCAAGGTATAAGCCTTTTACATCACGGCTGCGATTGGCTGGTTTGAATGCGCCGTTGAATCGGCCATGACTGGCTAATCCATAAATGGCACCCTTCCACACATGATAGCGATCACGAATATCTTCGGGAGTCAGGACCCGCTCCGAGATAATTCGGGTTTCCAAATCTTTTAAGTTGGCGGTGCGGGCAAGTTTTTGAAAAATAACGCGCCGATAATCCGGAAGCATCTTTTTCCAGTCCTGACCAGGACGGATGTAAGGCGTATGTACGAGAATATACAGTGCTTCCCCGCCCGCAGGAGCCACCGAAGGATCACTGCCGGACGGCGCACACAGATAGCAGGTGGGGTCAGCGGCGGGGACGCCGCGCTTGTAAATATCGTGAAATTCCCGCTCCGGATCACGGGAAAATACAAAATCATGATGAGCCAGATGGTCATAACGCTTATTTAATCCCAGATACAGCACCACACCCGAACAGGCAGGTTCATAACTGCGGCGATTCCGGAAGTTCTGCGCCGGCTTTCCCGGCAACAATTCCTGGTGGGTTAAAACCACATCGGAATTGCTGATAACCGAGGCCACGGGAAATTCCCGGCCATCCGCCGTTATCAATGCGGAGACTTTCTGACCATCAGTGGCAATGCGTTTTATGGGGCAGGCAACATGAATGTCAACGCCCAGTTTGCGGGCCAGTGTTTCAAGCGCTTCGGGCACAGCGCGTGTTCCGCCGCGCGGATACCAGATTCCTTCGCTTATTTGCATATCGGCAATTCCCATAAGTACCGCCGGGGAAAGCGCCGGCGCGGATCCCACATATTGTGTGAAATGGTCGACCATTTGCGCAATGCGCGGCTCACGAATAATGGCGCGTACCGTGGGTCCCAGCATTCGACCAAGTTTCATATTCATCAAATCATGGAGGACAGATACCTGCAGGCTGCCCTTGAAATTGAAAGTATCGCGGATGGAACCGATGGACTTCCAGAAAAAATAGTTATCCGAGGCGGTACGCATAAGTTTAGATTGCCTCAGCATTTCCGCATATTGTTGGTCGGCGTTTTTCCCCGGTGCCAAGGCGTTGATATTGTTGGCCATGCGCTGCGGGTCTTCCACCAGGTCTAAAACACCGCCACCATCAAAAAAGCAGCGCCATTGCGGATCCAGCCGCACCAAATCCAACAGGTCTTCCAATTTTGCCCCTCCTTCGCCAACGATGCGTCGCAGAACGTAGGGCATCAGCAGAATTGTCGGCCCCATATCAAAGCGGAATCCCGCATCCCGATGCACCGCCGCCTTACCGCCCAACCATTCATTTTTTTCAAATAATGCCACCTGGTGTCCGCGGCCCGCCAGCGTGCAGGCCGCCGCCAAACCACCTAACCCGCCGCCAATAATTCCGATTGGTTTCGCACTGGTATTTGCCTTCGACATGGTATCTGTACATACCTCACAAAAAAGCGAACTGATAATCCGGAGTATTGTATTCCTTGATATCCAACTACCACTGTTGTCCCGTACCGCTTTTACACTGTTTCATCGTCATGACCGACGCCAGTTGTTCCCATTGTGCTTGCATTCCGAGATCCTCCAGCAACAGACGTGAACTGATGCGCGCGGACTCGTAAATTACCGGCAGACCGCTGCCGGGGTGTGTGCCACCGCCAACCAGATATATGCCACCAGCTTCCTCAAAACGGTTATGGGGGCGAAAGTTGAGCATCTGGCGGAAGTCATGGGCGAGGTTAAAAGTGGCACCCCGATAAATCGCCATGCGATTCTGCCAGTCTTCGGGCGTAACAATACGCTCAAAACGAATGCGGGAGGCAATATCCTTAAGCCCACTACGCTCAAGTTGGTTCAGCACACGGTGGCGGAATGGTGCCTTGGCCGATTTCCAATCAATGTTATCATTCTGATGCGATACGGGTACCAGCACATACAGCGTGCTGAATCCGGCCGGTGCCAGGCCGGGGTCGGTAACGCAGGCATTTTGAATATAAAAAGATGGATTTTCCGAAAGCCTATGATCGCGTTCAATATCCGTCAGATTTTCCCGATAATTTTCAGCCAGATAAATATTGTGATGCAGCAGTTCGGGATAATGGCCCTCTATGCCCAGATACATCATAAACGTCGAACAGGAATACCGTGCTCGTGCAATCCGGCGGTTGGTCCAACGGCGACGCAGGCCATCAGGTATCAGCCGGGGAACGGCATTCGCAAAATCCGCGTTAATCACCACGGCATCCGCCGGATAGGTGGCCTTCCCGGTACGAACAGCTTTCACCACAGAACCATTAAATAGCAGGTCTTCAACCGCCTCGCCGAGTTTTATCCGCACCCCGACTGATTCCAGCAGTTCTCCCATTCGTTCACTGACGCGCGCACAACCGCCGCGCGGGTGAAACACACCGTGCTCATATTCCAGAAAAGAAAGAATGGAAAATAATCCCGGACAGCGGAACGGTGACATACCCAGGTATTTCGCCTGAAAACTGAAGGCCAGGCGAATGCGCGGATCGGCAAAATAGCGTTTGAGTTCTTTATCCAAAGAATTCCACGGCCGCAGCATGGGCAATAATTTCAACATACGCGTGTTAACAATGTCCCGCCATCCGGAAAATGGCGACTGTAAACACGGCGCAAATACTTCGAGTTTACGGCGATTTTCACTTAAAAATCGTGGTAGATTCTCCGCATCCTTCGGGGCCAGTCGGGCCATTGCGGCCTGCATCTTAAGCACATCGCCGGTTGCCACAAGATCGCCATGCCCTTCAAAGGTCAAGCGATATTGCGGATCCAACCGATGCATCGGAACAGCATCGAACAGATCATGCCCGGCGGCGGCAAAGATATCCTTAAGTATCTCCGGATAAAGAAAAAACGTTGGCCCGGTGTCAAAACGAAACCCATCGCATTCAATGGCGCTGGTCCGCCCGCCGACGCGGTTCATTCGCTCCAAAATCGTCACCTCCAGTCCCGCTTTGGATAACAGCATTGCGGCAGCCAGCCCACCCGGCCCGGCACCAATGATCACCACACGTTTTTGTTGACTCATAAAATGAAAATTACCTCCATGAACTGCTGTTATTATAGGCAGCCATTAAGACTCGATTACAAAAGCCTCATATACCGGATGTTTCAAGACTTTTGCCGACAATACGACTAAAGTACCATATTATATAGCCAAGGCTTTGGAGACTCCAATGGTTCGGGAAGTGAAGGTGCCGCCCAAATTTGGCCGCGTTTGTTTTTCTTATGGCCACCACGGATACGGCATTGGCATTAAACGCCAGCCGATATGGCCGACCCGGAGCTGCGGATGAAGGATTCTCTGCTCCCCCATTACTCTGCTTCTGCCGCCGTTATTGCCCGATGGTACATTCCGCGCTATGTGCGAAAGGGTTTTCACGCGGTTCGGCTGGACACGGAAAGTGTGATCCCCACTGGCACCACACCGACGGTTATTTATCTGAATCATCCCTCATGGTGGGATCCACTCATTAGTGCGGTGATAGCCTGCCGCTTTTATCCGCAGCATCGCCATTACTCTCCCATTGATGCTGACTCTCTGGAGCAATATCCCGTCATGCAAAAACTCGGCTTTTTCCCGGTGCATAAAAATACCCGCCAGGGGGCATCGCAGTTTTTGCAAACCAGCCGGGAAGTCCTGCGGCAGCCACATTCCATTTTATGGGTAACGCCACAGGGCGATTTTGTGGATGCGATCATTCGTCCGGTCACAATCAAACCTGGTATCGGCCATCTTGCGCGCGATATTCGACCGATATTATTTGCTCCCATGGCATTGGAATATACATTCTGGCAGGATCGCCTGCCGGAAGCCTTAATCCGTATAGGTCCCGCGATTAATCCGGAATCTCAAGCGTATCAAACCGCCGGGCAATGGACGACCATTCTGGCCAAAGGACTTGAACACCAGCAGGACCTATTGCACAAAAAGGCTGTCACCCGATCGGATGTGGGGTTTACCTCGCTTTTGTCCAGACGATCGAGCCTAGGGGGAATTTATGACATTCGTATGCGGCTGGGTGGTAAACGGCATGTATCCCAAGCCCATCGTCCTCCGGGAGCAGACCGATGACGCTTTTACTGATTCTGATCATCATCGCGTTTATTCTGGCGTTTATTCCCGCAGCGATGCTGACGGCAAACCTGCCTTTGTTTAGATCACCGCCCCCATTGCCGCTTCCTGCCAGCGCCGCCTGTGTATCGGTTTTAATTCCCGCACGCAATGAAGTCCAGCATATCCGCGCTGCCGCCGAATCTGTTCTGGCCAACAAGGGCGTAACGCTGGAATTGCTTATTCTCGATGATCATTCCACGGATCACACGGCGAAGATTATTCGCCAAATTGTCCAGCGCGACGCGCGCGTTACTTTATTGACTTCGGCACCGTTGCCGGACGGCTGGTGTGGGAAACAGCACGCATGTTGGCAACTGGCACAACATGCACAATATAATCTCATGGTATTTATTGATGCGGACGTTCAACTGGCCCCGGACGCGCTAGGTCGTATGGCCGGATTCATGAATACACATAACGCCGCTTTAGCCAGCGGATTTCCCTGTCAATCCACCGGCACACTTTTTGAAAAACTGCTGCTCCCACTGATGCACTTTATTTTGCTGGGATTTCTCCCCGTCAACCGCATGAGAAGCAGCAATGATCCGGCTTACAGTGCGGGCTGCGGGCAATTATTTATCACCAGAAAACCGGCTTATATGGAGGTCGGAGGGCATAGCGCAATCCGCGCATCACGCCATGACGGAATTACCTTGCCACGCGCCTTCCGCCAGGCGGGTTTTCCAACCGATCTTTTTGATGCCACGCCCTTGGCATCCTGTCGCATGTATCATTCCGCCGGGGCGGTATTCAATGGTCTGGCAAAAAATGCCACCGAGGCCCTGGCCCATCCCAAGGTGATTATTCCGGCCACTATTATCCTGCTCGTCGGTCAACTTCTGCCCCCCTTGCTTTTCATAATCGCTCTGCTGCTGCACGCCCCAACGCCAATTTGTATCTTGGCCGCCATTGCCATGTTCCTGAGTTATTGGCCACGCATCATGGCCGCAATCCGCTTTCGGCAATCTATTGTCGGCGCATTGTTTCACCCGCTTGGAATCGGCCTGTTAATATTCATCCAGTGGTATGCGTTTGTGCGCCAACTGACGGCCCGCCCCATTGCTTGGCGTGGCCGATCTTGAAAATTCAGAGACATTCGCGAATGCCGTTCAAAAGGCCCGGAAGTTTTGCGTCCGATGTGCAAAAACGCCGCCGCAATGGCTACAGTTTGCGAAAAGACGTAACATGACGGCTCGGCAGAACAGAGTTAATATTGAAAGCATGTTTTGCGGCGGTTGCTCGCCGCGATTCGATACGCTCTGGAGACATTTATGGCCCTGCTGGGATTGGATATCGGAACATCGGGAACAAAGGCCTTATTGCTTAACGCCAAGGGGGTGGTACTGGCCACGGCGGAATCTCCGCATGATCTCAAAACCCCGCGTCCCGGTTGGACCGAGCAAGATCCGAAGAACTGGTGGCAGGCCTGTCTGATCGCCACGGCGATGGCGCTGAAAAAGGCTAAACTGCGAAAATCACAAATTTCCGCCATTGGCCTCTCCGGCCAGATGCACGGAAGCGTTTTCCTGGGCGACGGCCCCAACGCCCTGCGTCCCGCCCTGCTCTGGAATGATCAGCGCACCGTTGCGCAGTGCGAACAAATTGAGGAAAAAGCCGGTGGGCGGAAACAACTGCTGGCGATGGTGAGCAATCCGGCCCTGACCGGTTTTACCGCGCCGAAAAT
>JAJYGE010000536.1 GCA_021785155.1 Planctomycetota bacterium | reverse complement strand
TCCAACCGCCCCGCCGGGGGCTTGGGTGTTCCATGCACCACGAGTTCATACTCCCGTGTGATGCTGTGAGTTCGGAATTGCCGCTTCAAATCCGCCAAAGCCCGCACGCCGCGAGCCAAAACCAGCAAGCCTGATGCGTCCCGGTCCAGACGATGCACCAGGTGGGTTTTCAGTTTCTGGTTGTCCCTGCTAAGTACGCGATTAACGCCGGCCAGCAATGTGGGCCGCTTCTCTTCGGCATGGGTTGCGGTCAGCAGGCCCGCGGGTTTTACAACCACCAGAACATCGGAATCCGCATAAATTGTGCGCACGGCATCATCGAGTCGCGGTGAGTCGGCCGCCGTGTTAAGAGTGCCATCCTGAATCTGCGGCGTGATACCGTCCGGCACGGGTTGCTTGAGTGAGCGCACCGGCTGGCCATTGAGCAAGACGCGCGCATCTTGGACCATTCTCCGCAGCGTCGTGGCTTTGGCCTGCGGATATTTGAGCCGCAGGAAGTCCATAATTGTAAGCTTATTGCCCATAACACATATACATATAACAATTTACATCGGATTATTGGTAAACTGCCCGAATATCCGTTCAAATTCATCGACGGAAAAATATTGGATAATAACTTTGCCCGCCCCTTTTTTGCGACTGGGAATAATTCGAAGCTTGGTTCCCAGTTGTCGGGAAATGCGTTGCTCCATATCCAGCACGTTGGGCGTACGCACGGTGCCGATTTTGGCAACGCGGCCTGGGGCGGCGGCACCGCTTTCGCGGGCGAGAGCTTCAAGGCGGCGGACACTTAAACCTTGTTGCGCCGTCAGGGCCGCCAGCGCGATCTGCCGTTGTGCATCATCAATGCCGGCAAGAACCTTGGCATGACCGGTGGAAATGGCGCCGGCGGTAACCATGTCCTGAATATCGGTGGGCAAATCCAGGAGGCGTAGAAAGTTGGTGATGGTTGTGCGATCTTCGCCAAGTCGTTCAGCAGCTTGGGAATGGGTGATGGAGAATCGTTCAATATAGGTTCGGTAGGCTTTGGCGCGCTCAATGGGGTTGAGATCCTGCCGTTGGATATTTTCTATTAAGGCCCATTCAATTTGCTGCTCAGGCGTTGTATCAGCGCGAATAATCGCGGGAACGGTCTGCAGGCCGGCAATTTTAGCCGCGGCGGTTCGGCGATGTCCGGCAACGAGTTGATATCGCTGTCCCACCTGCTTGAGCAGAACGGGTTGTAGAATTCCGTGCGTACGAATGGAATTCGCCAATTCCGCTAATACGGAAGAATCCATGTTTTGCCGGGGTTGACCAGGATTGTCGTCAATTTGGTCAACTAATATTTCGTAAACACGAATATGCTTATCGTCTGAATGTGGCAAGTTTTGTGGATTATGAGATTCATTACTACCATTGGTAGTGTTTGGATTATTTTCAGGGTTTGTCTGCTTTGCCCTATTGGAAATTAGTGCATTAAGCCCCCTACCGAGCCGTGCTTGAGCTGCCATGGGAATGCCTCCATATTTTTGTAAACGATGTTCTACGTGGAACATTGTCTGGTATCCCAGCGTTTACGTCAAGTCGGGCGTTCACATGCTGATCACTGGGAAGCTACGTTTATGATTTTGCGAAGTTGAAACAAATCGGTGTTGAAGAAAATAATGCAGGCAACCGAGTCGATCTGTGAGTGCGAGAAATGTCAGCTATAGTCATATCCATGTTCCGAGGTTTCCGGCGCACCGGACACGGCTGTCTGGGGTGTAGTCGCTTATGGCTTTGCATTCGTCCGGTGTGGGTTGGGTGTGATATTCTTAATGCACACGATGGTTGGTGAAGCCGGGGATCCGGAGTTACTGGAACCGAGCCAAATAGAAATGTTCCACGTAGAACATTGGGCAAACACATCAACATGTCACGAGGCGGAATTTAGCCAAACCCTCGCTAAACGCCCCAGCTCAATCCAATTCATTTTTTGATACAATGCCAACGCCGGGTCATTTTCCGCATCAACTTGAAGCAGGGGGGTCTTGCCCATTTGCCGAATTCTAGCCGCCATGTCATCGACCAATTCTGCTCCAAATCCCTGCTTGCGGTATTCCGGAAATGTAAAAACACCACCGATTTCCACGGTTGTAAACAGCACTAGATCAAACTTCGCTAATGCGACAATGGCCCCATTGCTTTCATGGACATAAACATTACGGGACTCAATCCAGGCATCCACATCCGCATCGAATAATATGCCGCGCTCCTGGCTGTATAATTTTCGCCAGCGATTGAGTACCGGTTCATCTCCATCCCGGGCCAAGCGGACTTTGCTGCTTAAGGCCGCCGGCTTTTCCGCGGGTAATGTCATCATGATATTGACGGTTTTTCGCGCTGCCGCCTTGCGATTTACCATGGAAAGCAATCGCGGGGTCATCGCGGTTACACCGTCGGCCAAACCCGTTATATAATTTATCGGCAGGGGAGGATTCGGGATTTCAGCACTCACCGCCGCCGTCTTTTGAGGCGGATTGCTGTTCCACCAGGCTTGCAGATAATCGCACATGGCGTCAGCCGCCTCCGCGGAAATTGCCAGCACGTCCGCCCGATGGGCTTTTGGAACATAAAGCATTGCCCCATAAGCACTTGCAAAATTAATTGTGGCCGCCGTACTCTTGGGCTTGCCGATCAACACCAGATGTAAATCATCGCGGGCCAGTGGGGGGGTTAAGGCCAAGCGATCCCAGAAGTGGGCCAAGGTGTCCATTACGCCACCGCCCGCGGATCGCAAATAATCTGCCGCCTGTTTAGAACGGTCCAGCGGTACCCGCACGGCCACCAGAGTTCGCACATCTGATTGTCCCGTTGTGTTCAAGGCACGCCGACTCCACAGTCGCCGCTTGACGTCACGATTGTACTAAATAAATGCATATGTCTACGCGCGACCACATCTATACTCATTTAATATACCGCTGTCGCCCGGGCCGCATCCACATGGATATTATACCGCCCTGTCGCAACGCGGCTATTCTAACGCCTTGCGCCAAGGATAAAAGGGCGGCGAACGCTTTGGCTTTTTTTTCAGTGACCAAAGCACTGATGAAAAAGCGATGAAATAAATATTCAATGACATAATACCGGTTATTGGTGAGATAATGGCCATCTCCTGTAAGATATCTGATTATAAATGGAGGCATTTTGTTAAAATCAATTACCGGTGCCCGGCAAGCCGCATGGCCATGCCGATGGCCGCTGCGCATACCGGCGTGCGTGGCGGCCCGTCGAACCTGGTTTCCGCCAGTGGAACCGCCAAAATCGTGTCATGTTCCTGGGCGTTCAAAGCGTTGCCATGCACTTGTAATGGCTCATTTAATTCCCCGTGCCACACCAGCTCCGGCTGCGCCAATACCGGATCGCGCATAAGCGCCAATACACGCGGTGGGGCGGTGAGATAATTGGCGCCAATTCCCAGTTCCTCGGCAAGCTCTCTGTATAGATGCTCTAAGAGCACCTCGGCTGTGTTGCCGCGCTGCTCCGGCCAATCCAACACGCCGCCAAAAAGATGCGCCCAATGCGGATATGCCGCCACCGCCTTGCTCCGCACACCCAGATAGGCTTTGTCTGCATGCGTGAGCAGAATGCTGTTTCCCAGTGCCGGCGTTATTGTGCTGGGGGAGTTGAGTTTAAACCACGCCCGATCACGTAAGGTTGTAACGAAAAACGTTTTATAATCCGTTTCCGCCAATTCCAAATGCAATATCCCGCTGTTCACCGAAGCACTCTTCAAATATGCCACCGGACTGTTAAAGAGCGTGCGACCATCCCTGTTCGCGGCATGGGTATATTCCGTCCATCGCGCCTCAATTCGGCTTAAAATATCGGGTGGGGGTGGACAATAAGGGCCATAGGTCAGGGCAATATGTTGTGCCGCAAACACTCCGGAAGCCAAAATGTCCAATTCATCACTCATGGCGGAATAGTAACAGAATGCTCCCCGCTATGGCCAACTCAAGAGCAGCGCAATGGGCCTGGAAAGCTTGCCAGCGCACTATTCGGCAAGGGGTTGTAACTGCGTGGATGCTTATTGAGCCGCACCGGCAACGGTTTCCAGGTCGGCGGTGGCATGGTCGAATAGATCCGTGCGGACGCATCGGGCGGCGATGGCGGCTACGTCGGCGTCAGGGCCGAGATGTCCCCAGCGGATCATCTGTTGAAGGAACCAGATAACATGATCAACGGAGGGCGTGCAATGCTTAAGTTGCCAGGATCGGAAATGCCAATCCAGGCGACGCTGGCGTTGGACGTGTTCCACTCCCAGATGATCGGCTTCCAGGCTGTGCATGATAAGTTCCTGGCTTTCATCGACATATTCCGGCTGCGAAAGCAGTTCCGCCAACTCATGGTGATGCTCCGGAGCCTGGCAGTACGCACAGGCACGGATTAACGCCCGTATAATGCGCGTAAGTTGCTCGGATTTTTGCCGGGCGCATGATTCGGTTGTCAGCAGTACTTTCTCCGGATGATCAGGATAAATATCCGTTGTCGCCAGGGCAATGCGGCCCCAGCCGCGGCTTTCAGCCAGAGATCCCCATGGTTCACCGACGCAAAACAGATCCAGATAATGCTTCGACATGTGATCGGCCAGGAGAATAGGTTTGAGTTGCACGAGTTGAATATCATGGTCCGGGTCAATGCCGCCGCGGGCCAGCCAATCGCGCAGAAGATAATGGTGCATGGAAAACGTTGAGACATGAGCACAGATTATCTTGCGGCCAAGGCGGCCGGAATCAATGATTTGTCGCAGCGTTTGCGGAGAATCCACGCCAAGCTGCGCCAACTCGGTGGAAACCACAAGGGTGCTGCCGCCGGCACCAAGATTCATAACCGCCACCATGGGTTCAACAAAATCGCTGCGGCCTAACTGGCTCATAATGGACATGCCCAATAGCGAGTGGCTGGCGTCCAGCAGGCCGTAGGTGAGTTTATCGCGCACGATCATCCATCCGCCTTCGCGTTCGATGTCTACCGCAATACCTTCATCGTCAAAATAACCACGGGCGGATGCGACAACCAGGGGGGCGGCATCAATTAATCGCATGAATCCAATACGCATGAAAACCGAGTTCCTTGGAAAAGCAGAAGGCTCCGACAACGCTTTAGCACCACTTCTTGTAGCAAAATCGTTGCCGCAAAAATCTTTTTTTTAGAATTTATATTTTGCGATCATTGAACAGTCGATTTTTGGCCGGTTAAAAGGCCTTTTTGCCCCCATGAAAATAATTTCCGGCAAAAAACGCGACATCAGTTACAATGTGTATAAGTTGTGCAAAAGCCAGTTGACTGCCCGCATAAAGCGCAGGAATAAAACAAATCTTGCGGAAAAATTCTTGCCAATGAAATCACAGTGCCGATAAAACATTCTTCGTAGAGGCGACGGCAGGCCGTCCGCTTATTATAATCCCGTTGGGTAGACGGATTTGGCTGCCGGTTGCCAATCCGAAACGGCGGAGGTGGTACTTATGGATGTTGTCGTAACCGTACGCCGAAGGAGCATGAAGAATGTCTACAATTCACAAGTTTGTGGTGGTACCGGCGGTGCCGGAAAAACTGGCAGCCCTGCATGAGTTGGCCTATAACCTCTGGTCGTTATGGAATTATGAGGCGGCGAGTTTATTTAATCGTCTGGATCCTGATTTGTGGGAAGCCACCGGGCATAATCCGGTGCGGCTGCTGAATCTCATCGGGCAGGACAAACTGCGCGCGGCCTCGGAAGACGAGGGGTTTCTGGCGCATCTGAATCGAATTACATCGGACTTAAAATCATACATGCAGCAGAGCACCTGGTTTAAGCAGCGATATCCGGACCGCAAGCCGGTGATTGCCTATTTCTCCGCCGAGTTCGGCCTGCATGAATCACTGCCAATTTATTCCGGCGGCCTGGGAGTACTTTCCGGCGATCATCTCAAAAGCGCCAGTGACCTGGGTATTCCGCTGGTGGCGGTGGGGCTGCTGTATCGGGAAGGATATTTCCATCAGCAGCTGAATTCCGATGGCTGGCAACAGGAATTAAATCCGGAAAATGATTTTTTCTCCATGAGTCTCACACAGGTAAAAAATCAGGATGGGCAGCAGGCGGTCATCACTGTGGATTATCCCGACTCACAAGTGCGGGCCGCAGTCTGGCGGGTGCAGGTGGGGCGGGTGACGCTGTATCTCATGGATTGCAATCTGGAAATCAACAGTCCGCAGGATCGGGACATAACGGCCCGGCTTTATGGCGGCGATCATGAAATGCGTATACGTCAGGAAATATTGCTGGGGATCGGCGGATTGCGGGCGCTGGCGGCGGCGGGGATCACCCCGACAGTTTGCCACATGAATGAAGGCCATTCGGCCTTTCTGGCCCTGGAACGATGCCGCGTGCTCATGGAGCAGGAAAAGCTGACATTTGCCGAAGCACGGGAAATGGTTTCGGCCAGCAATGTTTTTACCACCCACACGCCTGTTCCCGCGGGTAATGACGCTTTTCATCGCGATTTAATTGAAAAGTATTTCACCAACTATTGTCATAAACTCGGCATCAGCATCGATGAACTTATGGCCATGGGGCGCGTGAATCCGCATGATAACAATGAGTTCTTCGGTGTTACCGTGCTGGCTTTGCGCATGGCGTGGCACGCCAATGGTGTCAGTGAACTGCATGGTCAGGTATCGCGACGCATGTGGCAGCGGATCTGGCCGGAAATTCCCGCTCCGGAAGTACCTATCCGTCATATTACCAATGGCGTTCATACGCAATCCTGGCTTAGCGAAGGCTTCGCCCGGTTGTATCAGGAATATCTGGGAGCCAACTGGACTGATCGCCCCGCCGATCACAGCATCTGGGGGCGCGCGGATAAAATTCCTGATGTTGAAATTTGGCGTATTCATGAACGCCGCAAGGAACGCCTTATTCATTTTGTGCGCCAACGTCTTCGCCAGCAATTAACGCGACGCGGACAGTCGGCACTGGATGTGCAGCGCGTGGACGAAGTTCTGGATTCCAAATCGTTAATCATCGGCTTTGCCCGTCGCTTCGCCACGTACAAACGTGCCACGTTGCTGCTGCGCAATCCGGAGCGATTGATTAAACTGCTTAAAGATACCAATCAGCCCGTGCAGTTTGTTTTTGCGGGCAAAGCCCATCCGCGTGATGATGGCGGCAAGCGCTTTATTCAAGAAATCATTCACTTCTGCCGGCGGGAAGATGTTCGCCCCCGCATGGTGTTTCTGGAAGATTATGACATTGATGTCGCACGGTATCTCACACAGGGTGTGGACGTTTGGCTCAATACGCCCCGGCGGCCCATGGAGGCTTCGGGTACCAGCGGCATGAAAGCGGCTATCAACGGAGCACTGAATTTAAGTATTCTGGACGGCTGGTGGTGCGAGGCGTATGCCGAGGATAATGGCTTTGCCATTGGTGGCGGTGAAGATTACAACAACGATGAATATCAGGATGAAATTGAAAGCCGCAAGCTTTTTGATCTTCTGGAGCGCGTGGTTGTGCCGTTGTATTACGACCGCAGTCTGGATGGTTTGCCGCGGAACTGGATCAAGCGGATGAAGAATTCCATCCGCACAATCTGCCCGGTATACAACACCAATCGGATGGTGCAGAACTATTCGGAAATGTTTTATCTGCCCGCGCATGATCTGTATATGAAACTCATGGAAGGCCACGGTGCCGGTGCCGCAGCGCTGGCGCAATGGAAGCAGCGTATTGCGCAGCTTTGGGATAATGTGAAGGTACGGAATGTGGAATCACCCGGCGCGGGCACGGTAAAAGCCGGTGAAAGCGTCAAGGTGTTTGCCACCATTGAATTAGGCAGCATTCCCGCGGATAACGTGCGTGTGGAACTCTATTTTGGCTCGCTGGATGCGTTTGGTAATATTCAAAATGCGCGTGTGCATGAAATGGCATTGGGCACCAATGTTGAAGCCGGTGTGTTTCAATATGTTGGTGCCATCAGCGCCGGTGCCTGCGGGCAGCAAGGTTACGCGGTACGGATATTGCCGAATCATCCCAACATCGCCCTGCGGTTTGAACCGGGTATGGTGCGCTGGGGGTAATTACGCGTCGGGCAACGTCGATTGTGCTATAATCATGGCCATAAGAAATTGGAGGAAACCGGTAACGGAAAGAGAAAAGGAGCCTTCTGCAATGACATTTACGGTTCAGGCTGAAGCCCCTCCACTGCGGCCATGCGCTGATGGCAGCATACGGGTAGGCCAGTCTCGGGTTTTATTGGAGCTTGTGATCCACGCTTTTCAGGACGGTGCAACGCCGGAGCAGATCGCACAGCGGTTTCCATCGCTTCAATTATCTGACGTGTACGCCGTTGTTGCCTTTTATCTGCGGCACGCCAATCAAACCAACCGGTATTTAGCCGTGCGCGAAAAGAAGGCGGCCCACATCGCTAAACGGAGTAATGGGGATTTGCGCAAAATTCGTGAAAGACTCCATTCGCGCCGGCACGCGCAAGAGGCTTAAATGCTGCGCCTGCTTGCGGACGAAAACTTTAATGCAGACGTTGTTCGGGGCCTGCTGAGGCGCAAGGTCAAAGTCGACGTTATTCACGTCCATGATGCCGGTCTTTCCGGCTCGGAGGACCCATACGTTTTAGATTGGGCTGCGGAGCACGATCGCATTGTATTGACCCACGACCGCGCGACAATGCCCGATTATGCCTTGGATCGACTGGCTCGGGGCCTGAAAATGACGGGTATTTTTATCTTTCACGATCGCCTGCCGGTAGGGCAGGTTATCAGCGAATTAATACTGGTCATTGAGTGCAGTGATATGAGTGATTGGAACCAGCACATCGTATACATGCCCCTGTGAATATGGCCCCGCTCATCGGGAGTTGCCAGGTGGAATCGGGCAGACTCCAACAATTAACCCATCGGAGCTTACAGGCGGGAATGCTTAAAGTGAAAAAACGCACTTTCCGATGTTTCCAGGACGCGTAAGCTCAAACGGAATTTCTCAGACGGTACGTCGCTCCACACCGGGTTTCCTTTGCTACGCGTCGGGGGCCAATTCATCCAGGTTTTCCACCTGTTCACGGTGATAGGTTCCCCGCACCACCCAGTATGCTCCCAGCAGATTCCAGCAGATTGGCAGGAAGCGGATGGCTTGGGCCAGCGCAAAGGCCTGACTGGCGGTATCCACGCCGCGCGTGACGAAAAAGTGCAGGAGAATGGCATCCATTACGCCGATGCCTTGGGGTGGAACAATCGGCAGGCTTGCCGCCAATGCCGCCACAGGTATATACGCCATAAAGCAACCGAACGATGCGTGCATCCCAAAGGCCCGACCCGCCAGAAACCCGGCCAATGGCAGCACTGCCTGGGATAGCACACTGGCTCCCAAAGTCATGGCCACAACGCCCGGATGATCGCGATAGACCCGCAGTGTCCGGTCCGCGTGTTTTATAAATTCCGGCAATGGGAGGCGTTCAATCAACGCATCGAGATGCAGCCATTTCCGCAGCCGCACCGAGAAATAAACAACCCCACCGATAATTGTCACGCCCAGCAGCCCGGCAATCAGCCACAACACATGCACCAGCACCGGATCGGAAACCGCTTTACCCGCCACCAAATAATGATTCGCCATCAACTGCGCCGCCGCTGCCACCCCGGCCACAATCATCAACCCAATTAAGCCAATGACGCGATCCAGAATAACCGTGACGGCACTTTTGGTTTTTTGACCGGTAATCCGGCCCGTGTAAATAATTTTGACAATATCCCCGCTGGTGGTGCCGGGAAGAAAGGTGGAATAAAACTGCCCCACAAATGTCAGCGTCAAGCATTTGCGATATGGCAAATCCATATTCTGCACCAGCATAAGCTGGCGCCAGCGCCATGCCGTGATAAAAAATGGCAAGCCCAGCAGCAGCAACGCCGCCAGCAACGGCAGCGGTTTGGCCCGGCGCAGCAGGTGCGGCAGGCCCAGCGCCACCGACACTTTGCCATGTTCGGCCACCAGATAATTACCCGGAACTGCCAGAAGTTTGGGAAATTTAATTGGTGGCTTCGTGGCCACGGCGGTTACCAACTGTCCGTGCGGCAGGCGCACAGATATTTTTTGATTCTGGAATTTCAGCGTATATAACCTGCCCTGACGGGCCAGAAGCGTCAGGCGGGTGTTATGCACGAAGGTAACATTGCGTATGACCTGTCCATTTTTGACCACCAC
>JAJYGE010000048.1 GCA_021785155.1 Planctomycetota bacterium | reverse complement strand
CGGTCAAGGCCATTCAGGATTACTACGCCGAGATGCGGCCCGCGTAAGCCATACTCGTGCAGGGCGTGGCAATAAATCCGAACCAGGGGTCCGGGGTGCGAGTTTCCAGGACGAACTCTTTTCTAAGCGCCGGCATTTATGCCGTTGATTTCGCTGTTCGCCCGGAAAAACTGCCACGCCCCTCGTGGAGCGCCGCGGCTCCTGCCGCGGTATGCCAAACCATCGCGTGTCCAGTAGCGTCACTGCGCTGGCCGGGCGGCCGGCTTCGTTGCCGCCGATGTTGTTGCGGGCATCCGACCCCCCAGGCCATAGCTGCGTGGAGGATACCGTAGGGATTCAATCCAATTCAACAGTACATTTTGATTGAAAGTTCGCATGACTGGCCCCCGTTTACCCGGATGAGCGTATGCCTGAAGCTCCTTTGGCTGAAGGTATTGCAGTAACAGGGACATGTGCGGGTTGCGCAGGCTGATCAACGGCATATTGTCGTATCGGAACCGGGTCAGGGTGAGAAAATTGGTGTACGTTTTACGCACACTGTTTTGACCTTGATCTTCATAAAGTCTGAACCCCGGAGCGTTTTGACCGCGATGACATCCAATCGTCGCACAGCTTTGCAGGGCGATAGGCTGAATGTCGGTGCGGAATATTTTCATCAACTCCGGGTCACTTTTAATCTGAACTTTATCCCAATATTTCTGCGTGCCCAGGCGGCGGATCAGATAAATCTGCCGATCCAGATTATTGGGGCTGATAAACTGTTCATAATCTTTCCGGGTCAGCGTGGTGTTCTGATAGATCGGATTTCGCAAAATCACGTTGCGCCAGAAAGAAATCAACGTCTTGCGGCGATGCAGAATACGGCCTTCAATTGGGGCGGTCTCATGACGCCGCAGTTGCCATAAGCGAATTTTGTACACATCCTTCATGGTCAATAACGTTTGACCGTCGGCCATGGGTGCGGTCATGCGTGGTGACCGTGAGCCGGGCGAGCTGGTTGTACTGGCGGGGCCGGTATTCGCCGCAGCGCGTCGCTGCCGCAGTGCTGTGTCGATAAGATTTTTGAGTAACTGGGCATTTTGAAATCCTGGTTCGATTTTCAGGGCTTCATTGACCTGTGTGAGGGCCTGATGGTAAAGACGATTATTATAAAGAAAATTAGCCAACCTCTGGTGTCCGGACGCATCTCCCGGTTTAATGGCGGCCTCCAGCCTCTCAATGCGTTGGGCCATGGCAGGTGATTCTTGCGCACTGGCGGTGTTAGAACTCACCAGCGGGCCCACACTGATAATAACGGCGGCCAGTGCCGCGATAAACATGGAATATTGGAGGGAGTATTTCATGGGCAGGATTCCTTTTTCCTTGACCGGGTATGCGCTCCCGGAGCCATTGATGTTTCCAATCGGGCCGCCTGATCCCGACGCCCCGTCGCCGAGGCTCCCTTTTTGCCGCCAAGCACTATAATCTTGGTGTGCCCGGCTCACAAGGAAATTATAAATGATTCCGAGAACTCCCGCTTCCATCGCAACTGAATGTTTAATCAGTCGGCCGGCCGCCTGGCGGAACCGCGTGGTCATTCTGGACACCATGTGGCGGATTGCATATATTCGCACACTGGCCGAAATTTATGGCGATGCCACGAAATACGGAAGGTCTATGGTGCGGTAACATGTGGTTTGAAAAAAACACACGAGTTATTAACATCGAAGATATTGCATTTGATATTATTTGTGCTAAGAAGTATTATATAAACGGATTCGGGGGTGGCCCCGGTACGCTTAATCGAGCGATTTTTCTATAATGAGGATCTAGATGGCCGTGAATGCCCGCAACCGTCGATGTATAAACGGTGATTCATCGCCAGTGCTCTCTCACCGCAACATGTTGGGATGGCTGCCTCTCGAAAAACACGCCCACCATCGCCAGGGGGCCTCGTCAACCCTAACATTTTGCCGTGGCAGGGCACGAGCGTCGAAGTGGGATTAAGAAATCATCAAAAAAGGTACGAACTTATGACGACTTCCCACAGTATTACGGACGCTCGGACATCGCATGTCGCACCCGGACCGTCCGGTCTTTGTGTCCATGCGCAGGGTGGGGAGAGATTGCCGGTAACGGTATTTCAGCAGGCGGATGAAGCCAGCCAGGCGGTAGCACAGGAGATCGCCCAACTCATCAAAGCACGTTCGTCGGCTCATCAAAGCTGTGTGCTGGGTCTGGCCACCGGTTCCACGCCACTTGGCGTATATCGGGAACTGGTGCGTCTGCACCGGATTGAAGCACTAAGCTTTCGTGATGTGGTGACGTTTAATCTTGATGAATATTTCCCGATATCCCATGAGGCCAGCCAGAGCTATCACCGCTATATGTGGGAGAACTTTTTTTCCCAGGTTGATATCAAGGCCGAGAACGTCCATATCCCAAATGGCCAGTTGCCGCTTGATCAATTAACGGCGTACTGCCAGTCCTACGAAGATCAGATTCGCGCCGCCGGTGGGCTGGATCTGCAGTTGCTGGGAATCGGGAGAACCGGGCACATCGGGTTTAATGAGCCGGGGTCTCCACCGGATAGCCGGACCCGGCTGATTGCATTGGATCGAGTAACACGTCTGGACGCGGCCAGCGATTTTTATGGTGAGCAATACGTGCCGCGTCGGGCGATCACCATGGGCGTTGGTACGATACTTGAATCGCGGCGCATTATTCTCATGGCCTTTGGAGAGAACAAAGCCGCTACTGTAGCGCAGTCGGTGGAAGGACCAGTCTCGGCTAATCTTCCGGCGAGCTATCTGCAGAACCATCGGCATGTACAGTTTGTGTTGGATGGCGCGGCGGCGGCGGAACTTACGCGCATAAAATCTCCGTGGCTTTCCGGTCCGATAGAATGGAACGCGGAAATGACCAAGCGGGCGGTGATCTGGCTGGCCCGCAAACGCAACAAGGCTATTCTGAAATTGACCGATGAAGATTTCGGTGAGCATGGTTTGCAGGATTTATTGGCGGGTCAAGGTCCCGCGTATGATATAAATCTGAAAGTGTTCCGGGAACTGGTGGGTAAAATCACAGGTTGGCCCGCGGGTAAACCCGAAGCTCTGCATCGGCCCGGCGATATCCGTCGCCCCGGTGACGCCATTTTTCCCAAGAAGGTTCTTGTTTTCAGCCCGCATCCGGATGATGACGTTATCAGTATGGGCGGTACGATTATCCGCTTGGTGGATCAGGGGCATGAGGTGCATATCGCCTACCAGACCAGCGGAAATATTGCCGTGTTTGATGCCGACGCCCTGCGCTATGCTGATTTTGTCCGGGAATTCAACCGCGGATTCTGTCTGGATGCGGCATCGGCGGAACGTCTGGAGCGACAATTAGAGGAATTTGTGGTCGGTAAGAAGGCTGGCGATTCTGATTCGCCGCCACTGCGCACCATCAAATCTTTAATCCGCCGGTGTGAAGCGCGTGCCGGTGCCCGCGCGTGCGGCATCGCGCCGCAGCGTCTGCATTTTCTAGACCTGCCATTCTACGAAACCGGATTAATCCGAAAAGATCCTATCAGCAATGTGGATGTGCAAATCATTCTGGACCTGCTTAAGGCTCTTCAGCCGCACCAGATTTATGCCGCTGGCGACTTATCTGATCCACATGGTACGCACCGCATGTGCCTTGAGGCACTTCTGAAAGCGATTGACTTATTTCAGCAAAATAAACGGGAGGTATCGCCGGAAGTATGGCTCTATCGCGGCGCGTGGCAGGAATGGGAGCCGGAGTCGATCGACATGGCGATTCCCTTAAGTCCCGGTGAACTGGCGCGCAAGCGCGATGCGATCTTCAAACATCAAAGCCAGAAGGACCGCGCTATGTTTCCGGGAACTGATCAACGGGAATTTTGGCAACGCGCGGAGGATCGCAATCGCGGTACCGCGGATATTTTTAACCGCTTGGGTATGGCCGAATATGAGGCAATTGAAGGATTTGTGAAATGGATTGCTGCCGACAAATGATGCATTCCCATTCGAATAGCTCTGTACACACGGCGCGCAAAGCCGTCATTCTAGCGGCAGGAATGGGCACGCGCATGCGAAAAGCCGACCCACGGGTTTCACTGGTTGCGCAACAGGATGCGGCGGCAAGCTCGGGGCTGAAAGCCATGATCCCATTTGACCGACCTTTTCTGGATTACGTGCTAACGCTTCTGGCTGACGCGGGCATTCGTGAGGTTTGCCTGGTCATCGGCCCGACACACCACGAAATTCGCCGTTATTATGGCCGTGCGGACTTTTCCAGCCGCTTGCGGATGTCATTTGCGATACAGCCTGCGCCGCGCGGCACCGCGGACGCCTTATTGGCGGCCCGTAAATTTGCCGGCGACGATCCCTTTCTTGTTCTGAATTCGGATAATTATTATCCGCCGGCGGCGCTACACCCCTTGTGTGAACTTTCATCACCCGGCGTGGTGGGTTTTCAACGCGATGGAATGCTGCTTGGCTCTAATATTACCGCGGACCGGCTGTGTCACTTTGCGATTGTGCAATGCGACAACCATGGTCATCTGGAAGCGATTATTGAAAAGCCCACCTCCGAGTTTCTGGCAACCTTGCCTGAACCGGTACTCTTGAGCATGAATTGCTGGCGGTTTGATCATCGCATTTTTGCCGCGTGCGAAGCCACACCGGTTTCAGCTCGCGGAGAATTAGAACTCCCGAATGCCGTTATGGTCTCCATGCGCAAACTTGGGGTGAACTATACGGTTGTGCCTTGCGATCAGGCGGTGCTGGATTTATCACAGCGATCCGATATTCAAGCGGTGGCGGCGCGGGTGGCCGGTCTGGCGGTGCGGCTATGAGTCCAATACAGGTTCCAGTTTCGATCGATGCGGCAAGTCGATCCCTATGGGTGCCGGAAAATGAATGGATGGATGTCAGTGTGGCAAAACGACGCTTATTTGCCGCGGCGCATGTGGGGCTGACCGCACAATTAAAGCCCCAGTCGCAGCCGATACATCGTTGGTTTGTGCCCGGTCGTTTGGAATTTCTGGGCAAGCACACGGACTATTGCCGGGGTCGCAGCATCCTTGGAGCTATTGACCGGGGCATTTGCTTTTGTGTTTCGGCGCGATCCGATGCGCGTTTACGAATGCTCGATGCGCAGAATGGAAGCGTTACAGAACTGGATGTCTCAACCTCCGCGGGCGCAAAGCCGCACGGTTGGTCGGTGTATCCGGCTACCGTAGCGCGGCGACTGGCTGGCATGGTCTCGGCACCGATGCGAGGTGCGGATGTGGCTTTTATCAGCGATTTGCCGGCTGCCGCCGGATTGAGCAGTTCCAGTTGCCTCATTGTGGGTTTTTATCTGGCGTTGGCCCAGAGTAATGCGGATTTATTCGCCTCGGAAAATATCGGGCTTCCACAAGACCCGGTGGCGATGGGAGATTTTCTGGGCTGTATTGAAAGCGGGCGGGCGTGGCGCGATCACGGTGCGGATACTGGCGTAGGAACACGCGGCGGCAGTCAGGACCATACCGCAATATTATGTTCCACCCCGGGAAAATTAACAGCGTTTGATTTTTATGATTCACGAACCATTGGTTCCGCAGCGTTGCCTGATGACTTAACTTTTGCCATTGCCGTCAGCGGTGTTTCTGCTCATAAAACCGGCAGCGCCGGAGCGGCATACAACCGGGTAAGCAAACGCGCGGCAACATGTGTGCAACTGTGGCGGGATTTCACGCACCGACCGGGAGAGTGTATGGAGGCCATATTCCGCAGTGGGCCGGAAAGTGTCCAGGCGGCTCGGCAGGCGTTGCGCGAGAGCAATTTGAAAGAATTTTCCGCCCAATCACTGCTTTCACGTCTGGAACAGTATGATCACGAAAGTCATCAACTGATTCCAGCGGCAATGGCGGCGATGCAAAGTGGAAACTGGATGGAACTTGGAAATATTGTTGACGAATCTCAGAGACTTGCGGAAACCTGTCTGCATAATCAGGTTCGGCAGACGCAACGACTGGCCGCCACAGCCCGCGGGCTTGGCGCGGTGGCGGCCTCCGCATTCGGGGCGGGCTTTGGTGGTGCGGTTTGGGCATTGGTGGAAAAAGCCCGAGTCGGCACGTTCCTGCGGCAGTGGCGAGAGGTCTACGTATCAGAGTTTCCCGGCATACGTGGCAAGGCTTCATTTTTTCAGACAATCTTAGGATTACCGGCCACCGAGTTGCCGGTAATTCAAGGCGCTACGGCGTGACAATTCAGCAACGCCATGGCAGTATTGTGACAGACAGGAATTCAGTGATGGCCACACATCTGATTGAGAAAAGCCCGGCTGCCTTACGCCGCTACAACGCAATGTTATTGCTGGTTGCCGGGCTGGGCGGACTGCTTTACGGCATTGATGTAGGGATCATCGCCGGCGCACTACCATATCTCGAAGCAACTTCGGGTTTGAATCCAGGGCAAATATCAATCATTGTGGCAGCGGTTCTATTGGGTAGCGTGATTGCCACACTCTTCGCCGGTTTGTTGGCCGATTGGCTGGGCCGAAAAACAATGATGACCGTCAGCGGTGTTCTATTTGTCATCAGCATTCCCATTATTGCAATGTCGCATGGTTACACCCCGCTGCTGCTGGGACGGCTGCTGCAAGGCATTAGCGGTGGAATAATTGGCGTGGTGTTGCCGCTTTATCTCGCCGAGTGCCTGATGCCGGAGAGCCGGGGTCGTGGCACGGCGATATTTCAATGGTTGCTGACATTGGGAATTGTCGTAGCCGCTGTAATCGCCATGTATTTCTCCATGCGCGTGGCTGCCGTAAGTAAACTTCATAATGCCGCGGAGTTGTTTGCTTTCAAAGATATGGCGTGGCGCAGCATTTTCTGGACCACGCTGTTGCCGGGGGTACTGTTCGTTATAGGCAGTCTTTTTGTGGCCGAATCCCCGCGATGGTTGTTTCGCAAAGGCAATCGCACCGGTGCCCAGGCCGCCTTACTGCGGTCACGATTGCCCCAACACGCAGATATTGAGATGTCGGAAATGGAAGCGATGGCGGCAGCGGAAATCCAGCGCGCGGACGGTGGGGGAAATGGCGGTATCGTCAGACGCCAATCACTTCTGCAACGCCGTTACGTGCTGCCCTTTCTGCTCGCGTGTGTCATCCTGGCGTGTAATCAGGCCACGGGGATAAATTCCATCATTGGTTACAATACTACAATTCTCATTCAAGCTGGCCTGAATGATTTCCAGGCACATTGGGGTTATCTTATTTTCACCATCATGAATTTTTTAATGACCATTGTCGGCGTGTTGCTGGTGGATCGTATTGGCCGAAAGAAGTTGCTATCCATTGGCAGTGCCGGCATTATTGTGTCGCTGCTTTGTACCGGTCTTATGTTTCACCACTCCGAACGCAATCGCGTTGATTGTGCCAAATTATTGAACGCGATGATCACACCCCGCCAGAGTCTGACCTTGCCATTTAATTCTGCCATGGCGGCGAAATTACTTCATCAGACCGCCGCACCGGTTGCCGCCCACCCCGTTACCTTGACGGTCATCTACTCCTATGGTGATTTCACTGCTGCCACGAATGCCATGCGTTCAGACAGTCAAACGGCCTCAATAGTGCATATCACGCGATCCGGAAGTATCCCCGCCAATGGCGTCATTGCTTTTTTTTCCAACCCATTTGCCAATCTCGCGGCGGCCCGCAAAGCCCCTTTGAAAATTGACCACGCCTGGATCACACCGATTCCCAGTACATTCAACGGCGATTTAACGGCATTGACGCTATTGGCCTTTATCGTATTTTTTGCCGCCGGTCCTGGTGTGTGCGTATGGCTGGCATTATCGGAATTAATGCCGACACGCATTCGTTCTTCCGGCATGAGCATCGCTCTTTTAATCAACCAGAGCGTCTCCACGGTCATCGCGGCTTTATTTCTGCCCACTGTTGGTCGATATGGCTACGCCACTGTATTCTTTATTTTTGCTGGATGTACGGTGGTTTATTTTCTGACCGCCGCATTCCTGTTGCCGGAAACAAAAAATAAGTCCCTTGAAGAAATTGAGGAGATATTTCGTAGCGGCAATGGCTTACCGGCGGAAGCACACGCGTGAACCGGAAATTTGAGACTGCCTTTTTAGGAAACATTTATGCGCGCATCACATGTTTGTGCTATTGGTATATTGTCCGCGTTGGCTTTTATACCGGCAATCACCCGGGCGGCGGCGCTTAATGGCAATTTTTCTGTTACCAAACTGGGCCTGATACCGCTGCCCCGGCAGGTCGCCGCCTACAAGGCCAAATGGCAAGTTCCGGCTTCGGTGCGCATCGTGGCGGTCAATCCCGCGCAACGCAATGTTGCCCGCTTTATGCAACGCTTTCTGAAACAGCGCGGCATTACCGCAAAAGTTGCATCCACCGGCCCGGCGCAGATCACACTTTCCACTTCGGCTGCCGATCCACAACTTGGCCGCGAGGGCTACCGGCTTGAGGTCACCCGTCATGGGGCGGCACTTTCCGCCAATACCGGCCATGGCCTGTTTTATGCCCTGCAAACTTTTGAACAGTTATTTAATCCCGCTCACCTAACCGATAACGCCATCCATAATGTCGCCATTACCGATTGGCCGCGCTATCGCTGGCGCGGCGTCATGCTGGATTGCGTGCGTCATTTTTTTCCTGTGCCTGTGGTGGAAAAATTTATTCGTGTGGCGGCACATTACAAGCTGAATATATTTCACTGGCATCTGACTGATGATCAGGGGTGGCGTATTGAAATACCGCAATATCCTCGGTTAACCACCATCGGTGCCTGGCGGCCGAATGCCACGCCTTTCTGCAGTCCGCCCGCCGCCCCCGATGGCCCGCGCTACGGAGGCTTTTACACGGACGCCCAGATCGCGTCGGTTGTGAATTATGCGCGCCAACGCGGTATAACCGTTGTGCCTGAAATAGACATTCCCGGTCATGGAAGAGCGGCCATTGCATCTTATTTATGGCTGGCGGACGCTAAAACCATGCCCCCAATAAATACCCCTTTAAGCCCCAGTCCAAGGACATTTCATTTTCTCAAAATCGTCTTTGGCGATCTGGTTTCTTTTTTTCCAGGTCAATTCATCCATCTTGGAGGCGATGAAGTAAATTTGCAGGCGTGGCTGCATGATCCGGCGGCGGAACAACTCATGCGGCAGCGACACTGGACGCTGGACCAAGTCCATGATTATTTTGCCCGCAGATTAGCCCGTTTTTTGGCCTCCAAGGGGCGGCGGGCCGTGGTTTGGAATGATGTACCTGCTGCGGGCTTGCCCAAGGGCACCGTTATTGAATGTTGGAACAGTTCAAGTATCGTAAGTCGGGATGCCCGCCTGGGACACGATGTGATTGTCGCCTGGAGTAGAAGACTGTATTTCAATCATTCTCAGGGCGACCTCAAGTATGAACCTCATCCCGTGGGCGGAATTGATACGCTGCGGGAAACCTACAAGTTTAATCCATCATCTTTGCTGCCCGCATCCCTGCGCTACCGTCTTCTTGGCGCGGAGGCCTGCCTGTGGAGCGAGGCCGTTTCCACGGCCCATCATCTGTTCTACCAATTGTTACCACGAGAAATGGCCCTGGCGGAACTCAGTTGGACCCCGTTAAAAAAACAGCATTATTCCAATTTTGTTAAACGCACCGCACGACAGTATCTATGGTTGCGGGCCAATGGCTACAACTTTCGTATTCCTCTGCCATCGTTTCATTTTGCCAGCGCCGGCGCAACATCAACCGCAACCCGCGATCCCAGCCATAACGCGCTGATTATTCAGAGCACACGACCAACTGGTCTGGTGCGTATCACGGATGCGGTACCCGGCACGGTCATTTATTACACCCTCAATGGATCCATGCCCAATGCCCACTCCATCCGGTACGCCGGGCCTATTGCGGCGCAGTGTGCGTCCGGCAAGCCGATGGTGGTTCGCGCTGTGGCGATAGATTCATCCGGACAATCCAGTGCTCCCGCAAAATTAATTATTCAGTTAAAAAGCCACCCCTGATACATCCGTCCGGGCTGGCCTGGAAAAGGAACAAAAATGATGATCACAATCCGCACATGTCAATTGGATAGCTCAAACTACCGGCCGCGGGTAGCGTATTTGTGCGTGGCTCGCCATCGGCTCCAGCCGGTATCTCTTATTAAGTTCCAATGCGGAAAATATTTCAAACATGCGTGCATGACGTATAAGCGTAATCCCCACACGCCGAGCCTGGTT